>JAYWDM010000122.1:0-7260 GCA_043779885.1 Betaproteobacteria bacterium
TTTTCCATGCCCGGTATTCTCCGCTCGTTTTCCGCAGGTTCCAAGCTCAATCGCTGCAGGTACATGCCACCCATGCATTGCCAGTCGCGCCTTCACTTATTGCGGGATTCGAGCGACGAAGTCGATTTCGAGTGTGGCGGCTGACCACTTTGCGGCAATCGTTCACTCGATCACTTTGTCCGCGCTGATCAGGAGCGACTGTGGAATCTTGAGGCCCAATGCTTTGGCCGTCTTGCCATTGATGAACAATTCGAATTTCGTGGGTTGCTCGACTGGCAGATCACCCGGATTAGCACCTTTCAGGATCTTGTCCACGTAGGTTGCCGCATGCCGGTAGCTTTCCCATTCCTCATTGCTCCTTCCCCAGGCCCTTCAGCTTCCCCTCACTCCTCACTCCCCACTCCTCACGCCTCACGCCTCACCTTCTATTCAATCCTGCAGTGCACAGTCCACGGCTCCGCGCGGACAATGAATTATTGCGGCACCACTACCCGTGGCGCCAGTCCCATGCGTCGAGCCCGGCGGGCGAATTGCTTATCATCAAACGAGGCCATGCTGTCGCAACCTCGATAGCTGCCATGATGCAAGGCATCTGCCAGCGCCAGCCCGGCTTCGCAATGGGAAAGCGCCTGAACGATGCTCTCTCGATCCTCAACCGTGACCTGAGGCAAGGCCAGAAGGTGATTCATGACCGCGGCAATCTTCGCCGTCGAGAACTTGTAATATCCGCGCATCACCCATTCGAGCTCCAGCAGTACAGTCTTGCAAACCATTAGCGGCTTGCCTGATTCCATCAGCCGACGCGCGGCCTCCCGCTGCTTTAACGCCTCGGAGTTACCCTCGTCCTCGATGTAATAACGCGCCAGAACATTGGTATCGAGCCCGATCACTTGCTTCGTCTCGTCTTGCCCCTCGCCAGCAAACTGGCCGGATCAAAATCCGCCGGCATGGCCACTCGTTTGCTCTTGAGTATCCCGAAACCGCTTGCGGGAAGGTCTGCGGGCCTGCTGACGACACGCATTTCCGCATGGTCACCCACCAGGACAAACTCTACCTTGCTGCCCCGACGCAGCCCCAATTGCTGCCGCAGCGGTTTCGGAATGGTGACTTGCCCCTTGCTTGTAACGGATGTGGTTTCCATGGCCGGCTCCTTTGTAATACCGGGTAAGAATACCACAATTTCCGGGGCGACGAGGAGTGATGAGCGGAAATTCAGGATTGAGTAGCTTTCCCATTGCCCCTTCCGGCTCCTGAATCCTCGATCCTCAATCCTGCTCTTAGTCCTGCGTCGTTCACTCGATCACCTTGTCCGCACTGATCAACAGCGACTGCGGAATCTTGAGGCCTAGTGCCTTCGCAGTTTTGCCGTTGATGAACAATTCAAATTTCGTGGGTTGCTCGACGGGCAGGTCGGCGGGTTTTGCGCCCTTGAATATTTTGTCCACGTAAGTTGCCACACGTCGAAAATAGTCGGTCCGGTTCGCTCCGTAGCTCATCAATCCGCCAGCCTCTACATATTCCCGCAGGCCGGCGATGGTTGGCAGCCGATTTTTAGCCGCCAGTTCCGCGATCTGACGTGACAGCTGATTGAAATTCGGATCGGTCATTGCGATTAATCCGCCGGCCTTCTCGCGCACCGCCCGGGAGACGGCATTCTCGATATCCTGGGGCGTCCGCGCGTCAACGGGCAGGATCGTTACGCCGAGTCTTTGCGCAGCCGCCTGAACGTTTTTTAGCACCGCGGCGCGGGTCATATTGTCCGGATTCGCCATTACCGCCACACGGGAAAGCTTGGGCACCATGCTCATAAGCATTTCGAAAGTCTTGATACCAGTATCCATCGAGAGGTTTGAGACACCCGTAATGTTGCCACCGGGCCGCGCGAGGCTCTTGACCAATCCAGTGCCCACGGGATCGCCTACGCCCACCATGACGATCGGGATCGCCGTGGTGGCCTTCTGCGCCGCGCTGGCCGAAGTGGACGCTGAAGTCACAAGAACGTCCACCTTCAGGCGCAGCAACTCCGCCACCAGGCTTGGCAGTCGCTCGACCTTCCCTTCGGCGAATCGCCACTCGATTTCCAGATTCTTGCCCTCGATATAGCCAAGGTCGCGCATTCCCAGCACGAATCCATTATAAAAGCTGGAGTCAAGATTATCCGGGCGTGCAGGCTGCGCCAGAAAACCCACGCGCCAGACTTTGCCCTGCTGTTGAGCGAATGAACCGAGCGGCGCTGCAAACGCGCTCGCCCCAAGCGCGATAACCAGTTTACGGCGATTGTTCATTCACTCCCCTTGGTAGCTGCACATTATGCCAAATCGCGCCAATGGAGGCAGGTCGATAATTTTATTGGCGGCCAGCGGGTGCGAGTTGACGATCAAATGGCAAACACGCAAAAAGGGGGCGCCTAAATTGACATTGTTTTCGTAGACGTCAGTCAAATCCTGCCATTGATTTCTGTAAAGCGAAAACGGGGTTCAGCGGAGGCGATCGATAATCGCGCGGATGCCGTTAGCATCATGGGTGATTACGCAGGGACCGCACTCCAGCGCTTGGCGCGTTCGGTTAAAGCGTTGACGTAATCAGGCCAGTCGTGCAACGTCGCGGGGTCGAAATCGGCGCCGTTAGGCCACACCAATGTGTGAACCTCCGGATCAATTCTGACTTGATTGAACATCGTTGGATCTTTTAATGGAGAGTAGATCTCGCCGGCAAGTACGGGCGCAAAATTCACGGTTTGCGCAGTGCCGTCATCGAAGGCGATACGCAGGGTATGGGCGCCGACGTTCTCGAACGACACGACGCGATAAATTGAATGGCTCATTGCTTGCTCCTCAGGAAAGCGGTTTGATCGCAAACGGCGTGCGACCATCTTGCAGAAGTTGCCAATCTTGCAGTAGTTCAGCCTGATGCAACTCCGCCCAAGCCTCGACCAGACGCCGCTGGCGCGTGGGCAACTGTCCTGACATTAGCGCAATCGGGTTAAGACTGAAAATCCCGACGGCATCCTGATAGTACGCATGAAAGTGGGGCAAGTGGTGCGGACCGCCGATTTCTGAATACATGCGGATAATGATTCCAAAAAACCGACACAGTTCGGGCATGAAGAAAGCTTACGCCACCGGTAGCCGTTGCGCAACGCCTCGGGTAAATTCCAGATGAATCCATGCGCGGCGGTGATTGAACGTGAAATCGGGATACGTCTCCAATTTTCCTTCTTCGCCCTTCTATACATCAGGGCGAACGGATTTTTGAGATGACTTCTACTTATTCCGCCGTCGCCCCCGAATCCTTGATCGCTCTCGCGAACTTGGCGATCTCGGCGCGCAGGTAAATCGCGAACTGATCCGTCGTCATGGGATTGGACTCGGCTCCCAGGCTCGCGAATTTCTCCTTGATCTCGGGCAACTGCAAGACGCGGTTGACTTCGACATTGAGCTTCGTGACGATGTCTTTCGGCGTCGCAGCCGGCGCGTAGAGTCCGAACCATGCGACCACGTCGAAGCCGGGCAGGCCGGACTCTGCGACTGTCGGCAGTTCCGGCATCAATGCGGAACGCTTCGCACTGGTGATAGCCAACGCCTTGATCTTGCCGCCGCGCACGTGCGTTATCGAGGTCGGGATGGGGTCGAACACTATCGGCACCTGACCGCCGAGCAGGTCGACCAGCGCCGGCGCCCCGCCCTTGTATGCGACGTGCGTCAGTTGAACGCCAGCGGCGGTCTTGAATATTTCGCCCGCGAGGTGGGCACCGCCGCCGATGCCGCTCGATCCGTAATTGAGGCCGCCCGGCCTGGTTTTGATGTAGGCGATCAACTCGCCCACTGAATTGGCCGGCACGGAAGGATGCACGACCAGCAGGAAGGGCGCCGACGCGATAAATGCCACCACAGCGAAATCACGCAGAGTGTCGAAGGGCAGTTGCTTGTACAGGCTCAGGTTGATCGAGTGCTGCGTGCCCTGCATCAGCAGCGTATAGCCGTCCGCCGCCGACTTGGCGACGATATCCGAACCGACACGCCGTCGAAGGGCGGAACAGGGGCCCCTATAGGGGATATGACCCCGGAGACGTGCGCCGCAGACGCGATTCAACGGCGCGTCATCCGACTCGCGGACGTTCACATCCCGCAAGCGGGCCCCTGTTCACTGCTCGCGTCTGGCCGCTCGCACCGGACATGTTGTCGACCACCACGACCTGTTGCCAGGATTCGCTCAGCTTTTGCGCGATCAGCCGCGCCATCACGTCAGTGGCCCCGCCCGGCGGGTACGGCACGATGATGCGAATCGACTTGTTCGGGTACGACTGCGCGACGGCTATGATTGCGCAGCCGAATACACACAACACAAGTGCGAATGCGCACAACATACGCTGGAGACTGTCCATAGCCGTTGCCTTCTCAGAATTTAGCCATGTCAGGCGACGCATCGGTGTCGATTCGACGACTTCGATGCGCGGCCCAAATTATTAGAAGCCATCTCAACAATACAAAAACGAAAATCAGCCGCAGATACACGCAGATACACGCAGATTAAGATCCAAGGCCGCACTCTAGCCGATGTAAAGTATTTTGAACTTATCTACGTTCATCCGCGTTTATCTGCGGCTCAAAACGGTTTTTGAGACCACGTCTACGGCTTGGCGGGATAGTCGCCGCACGCTCGGGCGCCCGTGCCGAAGGACTCTTCGCACTCGGCTCGCGTGGCTGCGCCGCGACCGACGAATTTCGCCAGCAAATAGTCGGCGATGGCCTCGGCTTCCCGCGTTTGCAACGTCGATCCGGGCGGCAAGGCCGGCGTGCGCGATCCGAGTTCCGCTTCGGTCACGCCGTAGCAGCGCTTGTCGCTGTAAGCCGACTCGTCGAAATGCGGCATGGCGGTGCCCGGCCGGCCGCACATGATCGCCGTCATCAACTGCGCGCGGTTGAGGCGCGTTTGCCGCAAGTTGGCCGCACCGCCGTTGGACTGCCCCTCACCCGCGCCGTCGCCGGCCCAGCCGTGGCAGTACGAACACTGCGCCTTGTCGAGGTAGAGACGGCGGGCATAGGAAAAATCTTCCTGCGCACCCGCCGTTGCGCTACCCACGACTATCATCACGCCCAGCAGGGTGACCCGCATTGCGGCTACAGCCCGAACACGAAAATCATCGTCGCGTTGGAAAAATTGCGCATCTCGGTTGAGCGCGTCAACTTGTTTTTGGCCGAGCGTCCCAGGCCCGATGCAATGGCGATGTATTGTTTGCCATTCACGGCGTAGGTCATGGGCGGCGCATTGAACCCGGTGCCGACGTTGATGCGCCACAATTCTTCCAGCGTCTGGTCATCGAATGCCAGAACCGTGCCATCGACCAGCGCTGTAACCACCACGCCGCCGGCGGTGGATAGCGCGCCGGCGGTGTTCGGATACGGCAATTCCTTGCGCGCCTTTTGTTGCCCGGTGGCCGGATCCATCACTACCAGGCTGCTGGTGATCCGGTCCGGGTGCGTATACGTGCCGCCCGCGAATTTGCCCGGCACGTGTGCGCTGTGATCCGGTGTGACGTCAGCGCAACCTTCGAGGCTGGGAATATAGAAGAGCTTCGTCTGGGGACTGTACGCGGCCGGCCACAAATTGCTGCCGCCCGAAATTTCAGGACACACGAGTCGTGTCCCCTTGTTTTCCAGGGCACGGGGCGGCTCCGCATACAACTGCAAATCCTTGGTTGCGTCATAGTCGACGGGCTTGCCGGTCTTCGGATCGATGCCCTTGGTCCAGGTGACCTTGGCGACATACTGGCCCACATTGAGAAACTGGCCGGTAGTGCGGTCAAAGGTGTAATTGAATCCATTGCGGCCCGCATGCGTGACGATCTTGCGGTCCGCGCCGTTCACCTTGGTGTCAACGAGCACATGTGTGCCGGTTTCGTCGTAATCGCGGCTGTCGTTCGGCGTGTACTGAAAATACCATTTCATCTTGCCGTTTGCCACATCAAAGGCAATCGCGCTCGCGGTAAACAGATTGTCGCCGGGGCGGCGCGTGGCATCGTAGCCGGGCACCGGGTTGCCTGAGCCCCAGATGGTCAGATTGGTTTGCGGATCGTACGAGCCGGTGACGTAGAATGCGCCGCCGCCGGTTTTCCATGCTTCGTTTTTGTCTTTCCAGGTTTCGCTGCCGGGTTCGCCCGGTGCGGGTATGGCAAACGTTTTCCATTTCAGATCGCCGGTTTTCGGGTCCAGCGATGCAAGCCAGTTACGCGTGCCCTGATCGCCTCCCGAGCCACCGATGATGATGTCGTCCTTCAATGCCAGCGGTGCGGCGGACAATTCCAGTTCCGGGTGATCCGAAAGGTTTTTGTCCCACACGATCTTGCCGGTCTCCTTGTCGGTCGCGATGACGCGGCCATCCTTGCCGGTAGTTGAAATGACCAAATTGCCCCACAGTGCCACGCCACGTATACGCCCATAGCGTTTCATGCCGGGATCCATTTTCCACAGCGTGCGGCCGTGAGTACCCGAGCGCACGTCGATCTTGTAGACCGCGCCCCATCCATCAATCACATACATGAATCCGTCGTCAACCAGCGGCGTTACCTGCAGGGACTCGTTGGGCGAAGTGCCGCCGATCGCCACCGCGAACTGGAGCTTCATGTTCTTGATATTCGACTTGTTGATCTGGTCGAGCGCCGAATGACGCTGCGACGTGTAATCGCGATGCACCATGAGCCAGTTGTGCGGTTCCGGATTGAGCAACCGCTCGAACGTAACGTCGGCGGCCAATAGTCCGGATGTGCTCGCCGCCAGAAAGATGCCGCCGATTGCAGCCGCGAGGCCGGCGCGTTGCCCGCTACGCACCGCGCTAAAAGGTTTCAGAATGGTTTTGATCGTTTGCATGGAATTCCTCCAGGTGCCGGTTATTGTGATGTGCTTATATGTTACGGCGGCGTCCGCATGGCAACATTTGCGGACGGCCGGACGCTCATTATGCGCTTACGCCGGGATCACGCCGGCTTGCGCGCATCGAGCGCCGGATAATGCCGGAATATGCCGCCGTTGTTGAATGGCAGGCGGCGCGCCGACGCGAGGTAGGCGGCGATGCGCGGTTGCGCGGCAATGCGTTTGCTCGACGCATGGAGCCGCGGATAATTTCGCTTAGCCTGCGCCATCGCATTGGGAAATGCGTAGTAGAGCCCGGCCATCACCTGAAACATCGACAGATCGACGTACGTCACGCGGGCGCCGACGAAATGGCGGTCGCCGTTGCGCTTCAATACGTCTTCGAAGTAGC
>JAYWDM010000123.1:0-7259 GCA_043779885.1 Betaproteobacteria bacterium
GCGCTGACCTCTGGCGTCGAGCGCGCGCACGGTAATGCGTTCGGCGCGGGGCACTTTTTCGAAGATTCCTGGCACGGAAAGACAACCCTCCTCGCGCTCCGCCGCGCCACTGTGCGCGACGATCTCGGGATTGATAAACGTCTGCAGCTGGTCGCGGGATTCCGAGAGGTCGATAACGATTACGCGACGATGGTCGTCAACCTGGGTTGCCGCGAGTCCAACCCCTGGCGCGGCATACATCGTATCCGCCATGTTTTTGATTAAACTCCGAATTTCATCGTCCACGCGGGGCACGGGCGCCGCGACGGTATAGAGCCTGGAATCGGGGTATTGCAGGATGCGCAACAAAGCCATAAATCTTGCTAATTTAACAAATTAGGTGCACAATTTAATCTAATATGTAACATGTTCGACCGGTTTGGAGCTCTAGGCCAAACCGAGGCCTGCAACCAACAGGGGGACGCGATGCACAAGTTAATTATATCGCTGATTATATTATGTAGTTGGTCGGCAACGGTGCCTGCCGCGACAACCGAAGAGCTCGCGGATGGCGCACCCGACCGGTATGTCGTCGTAAAGGGCGACACGCTATGGTCCATCGCCGGGCGTTTCCTTAAAGCGCCGTGGAAGTGGAATGATCTTTGGAAGACGAATCAGGAACAGATACCCAACCCGAATCGGATCTATCCGGGTGACGTGCTTGTACTGGACCGGTCGGCCGCGCAAATGCGCCTCAAACTCTTGCGCATGGAAACTGTCAAGGTGACGCCGCAGGTGCGCACGGCCCCCCTCGCGTCCGCCGCGGTGCCAACGATACGAACCGCCGATATCGAGCCGTTTCTCACCAAACCCCTCGTGCTTGCACAGAATCAACTGGCCGGCGCATCGCGCATTGTTCGCACCCAGGAGAGCCGTGTGGCGATCGGCGCCGGCGATATCGCGTATGCGCAGGGTCTGACCAAAGAACAAGGCCGTTACTGGCAGGTATTCCGTCCGGGCTCCCCGCTGATAGATCCGGTCAACAATGAAACGCTGGGCTACGAAGCGCTCTACCTTGGGGAGGCCAAAGTCACCAAGCTCGGCGCTATCAGCACCATAGAAATCGTCAGTTCTCCGCAGGAAATTTATGCCGGCGATTATTTGCTGCCATCACCGCGCGAGATTACGCTCGACGGATACGCGCCCCACGCGCCCGTCAAAAAGATCGATGCGCGAATCATTGCGCTCTACAAGCAACTCTACGAAACGGGCTCAAATTCAGTAATTACAATTAACAAGGGTGCGGCGGACGGGCTCGAGGTGGGCAATGTACTGGCGATTTACCGCAATCTGAATGCGCCGACCTTCACCTTGCGTGAAAGCTCCTTGTGGGGTCGTACAGGCTTGATGTACAGCGATAAGAACCCGAACACCACTTATAGGAACGAACCCCTCGGGACGCGCGATTCCCCACTGTGGGGCCGGGTGGGGCCCATGGGGTCAAAATTTAGCAATGACCAATCACAACTACCAGTGGTGACGCTGCCCGATGAGCGGTACGGTCTCGTCATGGTATTCCGCGTTTTCGAGCGCACCGCCTACGCGCTCGTCATGGAGTCGTCCCGGCCGGTCAATATCCTGGATTTGGCAACCAATCCTTAATCGCCACGGCGGCATTACATCGCGTTTCCACGTTGATCGCCGTATCAGGGCGCACCCGGCAACAGAGTCTGCGTGCCAGCAACAGATATTAATGAAACAGGCGCATGGCTGCGTCTGACCCTGATTCCCGGGCTGGGTAACGCTACTCTGCGCAAACTGCTCGCTGAATTCGGCTCGCCCGAAGGGGTGATCGCTGCAAGACCCGCGGAACTCCGTCATTTTGTGTCCCCGGATATCGCGGCACAGATTTCAGGCGGAATTAACACCGCGGGAATGCAGCAAGCGCTCGCCTGGCTAAGCGAGCCGATGAACCATATTGTCAGCCTTGGCGACCCCGACTATCCACAATTGCTTCTGCAAACGGCGGATCCGCCGGTCATACTTTACGTCAAAGGTCGCCTGGAGCTCCTGAACCGGCCTTCACTCGCCATTGTCGGCAGTCGTAATGCGACCGCACAAGGCACCAATAACGCCACAGACTTCGCGCGTGCGTTGAGCGACGCCGGGATCACGATCGTAAGCGGGCTCGCCCTCGGTATTGATGCCGCCGCCCACCGCGGAGGGCTTGCGGGCTGCGCGAGCAGCCTCGCTGTCATCGGGACCGGACTGGACGTGGTGTACCCCGCACGCAACAAGGCGCTGGCCCATGAACTGGCTGAGCGCGGCGCGCTCGTATCCGAGTTCGCGCTCGGTACGCCGCCGCTGGGCAGCAATTTCCCGCGTCGCAATCGCGTCATCAGCGGCATGAGCCTGGGCTGTCTGGTCGTCGAAGCCGCGCTGCAAAGCGGCTCTTTGATTACAGCGCGATTCGCCAACGAGCAGGGGCGTGAGGTATTTGCCTTGCCGGGTTCGATACACTCCCCGCTCGCCAAAGGCTGCCACGCGCTGATCAAGCAGGGCGCAAAGCTGGTCGACACCGCCAACGATATACTCGAGGAACTGAAGTTGTCCGTTGTCCCGTCTGCGGCGCCCGCCGGCCCAGTGTGCACCCCCTCTGCCGCGCGTTTGCTGGACCAGCTCGGCTACGACCCGTGTGGCCTCGACGCGCTCTGCGCGCGGACCGGACTCGGCCCGGATGTGGTTTCAGCGGCACTCCTGGAACTGGAACTGGGCGGGCTGGTCGAAGCGTTGCCGGGCGGCCAGTACCAACGCACGCGCTGAGCGTGCCTTGCGTCCCGACATCACGCCGTATTTCGCACCCCTGCCGCAACGCGCGCTTGCGTAGTCGGATTTTTGTTCTTATCATCGTGCGCTCGTTTGCAGGCACGTCCTGACTTTTGGCACAAACCACCAATGGCAAAAAAAACCACCGCCGCGAAAAAATCTCCGGCCAAATCCCCGGAGAGCCACGCCGCCGCGTCGCATGGCAAGCGGCTCATCATCGCGGAGAAACCCTCCGTTGCAAATGATATCGCGCGCACCCTGGGCGGATTTACGCGGCAGGGCGAATATTTCGAAAGCGACGACTATGTGCTCTCGTCGGCCGTTGGTCATTTGCTCGAACTGGTGGTGCCCGAGGAGTTCGAGGTCAAACGCGGCAAATGGTCTTTCGCAAACCTGCCGATGATTCCACCGCATTTCGGATTGCGGCCGATCGAAAAGTCCGCGGAGCGCCTCAAGCTGCTCGCGAAACTGCTTAAGCGCAAGGATGTCACCGGTTTGGTCAATGCGTGTGATGCGGGACGCGAGGGCGAGCTGATCTTCCGCTATATCATGCGTCACACCAAGACCACGAAACCGATCGAGCGCCTGTGGCTGCAATCGATGACACCAGCGTCGATTCGGGATGGTTTTGCGCATTTGCGCAGTGACAAGGAAATGCTGCCGCTTGCTGACGCCGCCGTGTGCCGCTCGGAATCCGATTGGCTGGTTGGCATCAACGGGACGCGTGCGATGACTGCGTTCAATTCCAAGTCGGGCGGCTTCCATTTGACGACGGTCGGACGCGTGCAAACGCCGACGCTGGCGATACTGGTGGAGCGCGAGGAGAAGATAAAGAAATTCGTGTCGCGCGACTACTACGAAGTGCGTGCGACCTTCGCCTGCGAAGCGGGCGAGTATGGCGGCCGCTGGCTCGACGAGAACTTCAGCAAGGACAAGAAAGCCGAGGATGGCGAACTCAAGCCCGAGCGCTTGTGGGAGCGCGCGCGCGCCGACGCGGTCCGCGCCAAATGCCTGGGCAAAAACGGGGTTGTCGAGGAAGAAAGCAAACCGACGACGCAACTCTCCCCGTTGCTCTTTGACCTTACGAGCCTGCAACGCGAGGGCAATGCGCGCTTCGGTTTTTCAGCGAAGACTACGCTGTCGATTGCGCAGGCGCTTTACGAAAAACACAAAGCGCTGACTTATCCGCGGACTGACTCGCGGGCGCTGCCCGAAGACTATCCGGCGACTGTCACGGCTGCGCTGCAGGCGCTGGATAAACCGTACCAGCGGTTCGTCAAACAGATCATTGCCAAAAAATGGGTGCGCCCGAACAAGCGCATCTTCGATAACGCAAAAATATCCGATCACTTTGCGATCATTCCGACTTCGATTGCGCCGAAAAACCTGACCGAGGCGGAAGCCAAGATTTACGATCTGGTCACCAAGCGTTTTCTTGCCGTATTTTTCCCGGCCGCCGAGTTCCTTATAACCACCCGCATTACGCGTGTCGAGGGCGAGCCGTTCAAAAGCGAGGGCAAGATCATGGTCAACGCCGGCTGGCTCGAGATCTACGGCAAGGAAGCCGAAAGCGACGACGCCCCCGCTCTGGTGCCGGTTTCCGCCAAGGAGTCCCCGCGCGCCATCGACGTCGCCGTTGCGGCGCTGCAAACGAAACCGCCGGCGCGCTTTTCCGAGGCGACGTTGCTGTCGGCAATGGAGGGTGCAGGCAAGCTGGTGGATGACGAAGAATTGCGCGAGGCGATGCGTGAAAAAGGGCTGGGCACCCCGGCCACGCGCGCGGCGATCATCGAAGGTCTGATCTACGAGAAGTACGTGCACCGTAACGGGCGTGAACTGCAACCGACGGCCAAGGCTTTTTCGCTGATCACGCTGCTGCGGGGACTCAAAATCGAGGAATTATTCTCCCCCGAGGTGACCGGCAACTGGGAATATCAACTGGCCCAGATGGAACACGGCAAGCTCAAACGCGATCAGTTCATGAAAAAAATTGCCGACATGACCCGCCACATCGTCGAGAGCGCGAAAGAACACGAAAGCGACACCGTGCCGGGCGATTTTTCGACGCTGCAGACGCCGTGTCCGAAATGCGGCGATGTGGTCAAGGAGAACTACAAGAAATACCAGTGCCAGAAATGCGATTTTGCCCTGTGGAAAATCCTCGCCGGACGCCAGCTTGAACCGGCGGAAGTCGAAGCGTTGATTACCGAGCGCACCATCGGACCGCTGCAGGGCTTTCGCAGCCGCATGGGCAAACCGTTCATCGCGGTGCTGAAACTGAGTGCTGACTTCAAAACGGAGTTTGACTTCGGCCAGAGCGGAAATGAGGCCGACAGCGCGCCCGTGGACTTTTCAGATCAGCAGCCGCTCGGTGCCTGCCCGAAATGCGGCGGCCGCGTTTACAGCCACGGCGTGGCCTACGTGTGCGAGAAATCCGTGGGCCCCACCCGCACGTGCGAATTCCGTACCGGCAAGATCATCTTGCAGCGCCCGATCGAGCCTGAGCAGATCAGGAATTTGCTTACCACCGGCAAAACGGACCTGTTGCACCGGTTTATTTCGAAGAAGGGCCGGCCTTTCTCGGCGTTTCTGGCGCGCGGCAGCGACGGCAAAATCAGTTTTGAATTCGCGCCCCGCGAACCCAAGACGGCCGCCCCCGCAAAAACGCGCAAGGCGCTCGCGACCTGATCAAACATCCAGATTGCGTACCCCGAGCGCGTTTGACTCAATGAATGCGCGGCGCGGTTCGACCAGATCTCCCATCAATGTCGTGAAGATCTCATCTGCCGATATTGCGTCTTCGATCTGCGCGCGCAACAAACGCCTTACTTTCGGATCCATGGTCGTTTCCCACAATTGCACGGGATTCATTTCGCCCAATCCTTTGTAGCGCTGGATAGCGAGGCTTTTCTTCACCTCATCCAGCAGCCACGTCAGCGCGTTCTTGACATCATGAACCAGACGCTTGTGCTCGCCGCGCTTTACGTACGCGCCTTCCCCGAGCAAGCCGTGCAGCACGTGCGCGGTAGTCTTGATCTGTTCGAAGTCGCCGCTGTGGAGAAAATCATCATCGAGCACCGTGTGATGCAGATTGCCGTGTTGCGTCCGTTTTATGACCAGCAGATGACGCTCCGTTTTCTCGTCATACTTTGGTTCGATTGTGATGTTTTCGGCGGCGAGCGCGCTCGCCAGTCGCTGCGCGCTTTGCGCCGCGCTTTGCCCGTCGGCAAGACTGATCTCGGGATTTGCCAGCAGCGCCTGCAATACCGACGGATCGATCAGCCGGCCCATGCGGTCTATCACCGCCTCGGCCAGGAAATACTGTTTTGCGACCTGCTCGAGCGTGTCTTTGCTGAGCGCGGCGGCAGCGGCCGCGGGGAAAAGCTCCGCGTCGGTCAAGGCGAGCTTAAGCAGGTGTTCCTTGAGTTCGTGCTCATCCTTGATATAGCGCTCGCTCTTGCCGTGCTTGACCTTGTAAAGCGGCGGCTGCGCGATGTAAATATGGCCGCGCTCGAACAGTTCCGGCATCTGGCGGTAAAAAAACGTCAACAACAGGGTCCTGATGTGAGAGCCGTCCACGTCGGCATCGGTCATTATTATGATGCGGTGATAGCGCAACTTTTCAACGTTATACTCATCTTTGCCGATACCGCAGCCAAGCACGTTGATCAGGGTCGTTATTTCCTGCGACGAAAGCAGTTTGTCGAAACGCGCTTTTTCGACATTTAGTATCTTGCCTTTTAGCGGCAGGATCGCCTGAAACTTGCGATCGCGCCCCTGTTTGGCGGATCCGCCCGCCGAATCCCCCTCGACGATATAAAGTTCGCAATTTGCCGGATCTTTTTCCTGGCAATCAGCGAGTTTGCCTGGCAGCCCCAAGGAGTCGAGCACGCCTTTTCGGCGCGTCATTTCGCGCGCCTTGCGCGCGGCCTCGCGCGCGCGGGCGGCTTCGATGATTTTTGACGTTATTATCTTGGCGTCGTTCGGGCTCTCGAGCAGGAATTCATTTAGTTTGGCGGCGATTATTTCCTGCACAACCGGCTGCACCTCGCTCGACACCAGCTTATCCTTGGTTTGGGAGGAAAATTTGGGTTCCGGAACCTTGACGGAAAGAACGCAGGTCAGCCCTTCGCGCATATCGTCGCCCGAGGTCTCGACTTTCGCCCGTTTTGCCAGTTCATTCTGCTCGATAAAACTGTTTAGCGTGCGGGTCATCGCGGCGCGCAGGGCAGTCAAATGGGTGCCGCCATCTCTTTGCGGGATGTTGTTGGTGAAACATTGAACCGACTCGGCGTATGAATCGTTCCACTGCATCGCCACCTCGACAGTGATGCCTTCCTTCGAGCCCTCTGCATAAAATATCTTTTGATGCAGCGCGGTCTTCGAACGATTCATATATTCAACGAAGCCCCTGACACCCCCGGTAAAAGAAAAATTTTCCTGTTTCCCGGTGA
>JAYWDM010000124.1:0-7233 GCA_043779885.1 Betaproteobacteria bacterium
CCGCCAAGCGGCGCGCGCGGCTTACCGAGTTCCGCATCCGCGAAGTGGAGGCATACCGCCTGCCCGAAGGATCGCCCGCGCGCGTGCGGCGCGTGGCCGAACTGGGCGCGCAGGTCGCCGCGCTCGCGCAATACGACTGGGACGTCGCGACGCAAGTCCGGCTCGCACGGGCGGCGGCGGCGCTGCGCCAGCCGGGCGTGGCCGCGCAGCTCTACTCCAGGCTCGCGGCGCATGGCGGCGCCGGGGCGCGCGAGTGGCTGCTTGAGGGCGCGAAATCGGCACTGGGCGCCGGCGAATACCGGCTCGCCGCCGGGCTCTATTTCCGCGTGCAGGAACGCGCGCAATCGCGTGACGAGCGGCGCGAATATTTTCTGACCGGAGTAAAGACGCTGCAAGCGGGCAACCTGCTCGGCGAAGCCCTTATCGAGGCCGACAACCGCATCGGCGAGCTCGCCGACGACGATGCCACGCTCCTTGTACTGGTGCGGCTCGCGCGCGCCGCGAACGACCTGCCGCGCGCGCAGGCGTACATGAAACGCTTCATGCATATGTCATGGCCGGCGCGTGCCGCGGGCTGGATTGCCGCTGCCGGCGACTGGCTGGTGCCCGCCGCGCATGCGGCTGCGGACGACGACAAGCCGCGGTTGCCGCCGGCCGGCATGCGGCCGTTCGATGACGAGCATTACCGGCTCGCCTTCGACGTGTTCGTCGGCGGCCGCAACCTCGACGACGCCTACCGCGTCGCCGAAGCCGCCGTGCGGCAGGTGCCGGACAATCTGGCGTGGCGCGAGCGGCTGGCCCAGGTGGCTGAATGGTCGGGCCGGCCGGCTGAAGGGCTCAGGCAATGGCTGACGATCGCGCGGCGCACCGGCGCCGAAAAGGCGTGGCAGGCGGTGCTGCGCCTGGCGCCGGGTTTGAGCGACGACGAAGCCCTGCTCGCCGCGTGGCAACACATGGCCGAGACCAACCAGGTCACGGGCGCGCAATGGGCGCGCGTCGCGGAAGCATTCGAACGCCTCGGCCGCCCGCGCGAAGCGATCGATTACCTGGAGCCGTTGCTGGCGCGGCGCGCGGATCCGGCGCTGCTCGAAACGCTCGCCAGGCTGCACGAACGCAGTGGCGACGCCGCGGGCGCGATCGAAGCGTACCGCCGGTTGATCGCAACCGCGGGCGCAACGCGCGCGCGGGTGCTGACGCTCGCCACCCTGCTGATCGCGCGCGGAGAATTTTCCCCGGCTTACGACGCGTTGCAGGGCTTGCGCGGCAAAGTCGACGGCGCCGATCTGGAGTACTGGCAGATGCTGGCCGAACTGGCGTGGCAGTTGCAGCGCGACGACACGGCGCTTGATGCCTATCGCGCGCTGGCGAACTCGGGAAAATTCGAATCGAGCGACATCTTCCGGCTGGTCACGCTGCTGCGCGAACGCGAGCCGCAGGAGGCGCTGCGCGTGGCCGAGTTCGGCTGGCTGAAGCTCGGCGAGCCGGCGCTTTTCATCACCGCGCTCGAAACCGCGGCCGGGCTGCGCGATCAGGCTGCGCTGCGCCGCTTGTTCGCCGCGCTGACCCCCGCTCAGCAACGCGCCTTCGAGGCCAACGCGCAGTTCTTCGTGCTGCGCGCCCGGTTCCATCAGGACAGCGGCGAAGCGCGGCTCGCGCTTGCCGATATTCGACGCGCGGCGGCGCTCAATCCGACCACTGACAACAAGATCGCCGTGCTGTGGTTCCTGGTCGACCACCAGCTGCGCGAGGAGCTCAAGCGCGAACTCGCCGCGCGCGCCTTTGAAGCGCAGGCCGACCCGGCGTTCGCCGGCGTCTTCGCCGCCGGGTATCTCGCGCTCGGCGAGCCCCGGCGCGCACTGCCGTTCATGGCGCAGCAATTGCGGACGAGCGCCGACGATTACCTCTGGCTGCTCGGTTATGCCGATACGCTGGAACAGGCGGGGGACGCGGCGATGGCGTTGCGCATGCGCCGGCATGCGTGGGTGCTTGCGCGCACCGCGCCACCGGTGCGCGATGCGCAGGCGGGCCAGCGCATGCTCGCCTACGCGCGGCTCGCGACGCTGTTCGCGCCGGGCGATACGAGCCTCGCGGTTATGCAGCGGCTGCTGCGTCAGGATTTCGGCGCGGTTGACGGCGGTGAGCGCACGCTCGACGCCCAGGCGCGCGAACTTGCGCTGGCGTGGGCGATTTCCACCGAGCAGACGACGGCGGCGAAATATTGGCTGTGGAAAAACTACGCGCGCGCGATTGCGAAACCGGCGTGGGCCGAGCTCGCCGTCGCGCTCGCCGAGGACGACGTGGACGTCATCGAGCGCGTGCTCGACGGGCGCGCGGAGGATTTGTCGCCCGAAGGGCGTGTCGAAGCGGCGCGGCGCACCCAGCGCATCCGTCAGGCGCAAACGCTGGTGTTCGAGGCGCTTGAAGGCGATGCGGACAATGACTCGCTGCATCTGCAGCTCACCGGGACGGCGCTGCTTACCGCCTCGAGCGCGAGTTACCGGCATACGCAGTTCGACCGCGGCGTGCTCTCGGGCAGCGAGCGCGCAGCGGTCGTCAGCGTCTGGCTGAGTCCGCGCCTGCGCCTGTCGACCGAACTCATCCGCGTCCAGCAGGCGAGCCGCGACTATACGACGCTTGCGGGTGTGCCCGCGCTCGACCGCCAGATCGGTTTGTCACTGTTGCGCCGGCACGATTTCGGCGAGAGCAGTTTGGGCGTGTTTCGCCGCGAGGGGCTCACTGATTTCACCGGACTGAAGTTCACGCACCTGCAGCGCGTCGCCGACGGCATCACCGCGATCGCCGGTCTCGCGCACAATGACAAGGCGATCGAAACCACGCCGTTGCTCGTTGGCGGCATGAAGGATCAAGCGGACGCGACGATCCTGTATTCATTTTCCAAGCGCGAATATCTACGCACCCAGTTGTTCGCCGCCAGATTTCATACGCAGGACGGCAGCTATCTCGGCAGCGGCAGGGGCCTCAACTGGGAAACCGGCTACCGCGTGCGCACCGAGTATCCGGATTTGACTGTGCGGCTGGCGGGGTCGATCCAGCGCTATGCGCGCAGCGGCGCCGGCGATGCGCGCACGGCACAGCTGACGCCCACGGGCACAGTGCCGGCAGCGGGCTTTTTCGTGCCGCAGGATTTCAGCGTGTTCGGCGCCTACGTGGGCTTCGGCCAGTTTTACCGCGACAATTACGCGCGCGGGCTGAAACCGTTTGCTGATATCGGCATTACGCACAATAATGTCACCGGCAAAGGCTATAGCGGACTCTTCGGCGCGGGCGGTTCCGTGCTTGGTCACGATCACGCCGCGGTGTACTTGCAGGTCGCGCGCGGCGGCACCGGCACCAGCGATTCAATCCGCGAACTGGGTTTGCGCTACTACTATTTTTTCGACCGCTATTAGCGTGGCGGGATTTCGACGAAGGAGCTGTCCGATGTTGATTCTATATGAGGGGGCGCTATGCGCGTGTTGCTGAGCGGAATATTGGCTGCCGCGCTGGCGGTTGCCGGATGCGCGACGACCGACGTCACGACGACGAGCCCGCCGCTCGAGCGCGGCGCGAAGTGGGCGTTGCTGCCGCTCCTGAATCACACCGAGGTGCCGCAGGCGGGCCTGCGCGCCGAGGCAATCACCGAGGCGTTGCTGCGCAGCCAGGGCGTAACCGAGCTCGCGCGCTATCCGGCCCGGCTCAATGCCGACACGGTGCTCGAGCCTGCCGAGCGCAAGGTGTGGGACGCGGCGCAGAAGTGGGCGAAGGATTCCGGCGCGCGTTACGCGGTTTACGGCGCGGTGGATGAGTGGCGCTACAAGGTCGGCATCGACGGCGAGCCGGCGGTCGGTGTGGCGCTGCACATCATGGACGCGCAGTCGGGCGCGGTGTTGTGGAGCGGCGTGGGGGCGAAAAGCGGCTGGAGCCGCGAGGCGCTCTCGGCGGTGGCGCAGAAACTCGTCAAGGACCTGCTGTCCACCGCGAAAATTCAATGATCGCAGTGCCGGCGCGCGCGGCTGATGCGCTGACTGATCGAGCCTTACGTAACTTCGTTACATCGCTCGACCCTCACCCCCAACCCCTCTCCCGAGAGGCGAGGGGAGCGTCGAGCGAAACCGTCGCTGTCGCGCGGTTTCGTAATCTTCAATAATGGACCAGCGCGACAGAACAGAACTGCTCGGCGAATCGCGCTACTCCTCGGTATTCTCGCCGCTGCTCGAGAGCCGCTGGATCTGGGTCGAGGCCGCGGCGATTCCGCTGCTCGCGCTCGCGCTGTGCTGGTGGGCGAATCCGCAGGACCCGTTTTTCGTCAACTCCCAGTTCCCGTGGACCTGGTTCGCACCGGTACTGGTCAGCCTGCGCTACGGCGTGTTCCCGGGCATCGGCTCCTCGCTCATCGTGCTCGCGGCGTGGTTCGCGCTCTACGGGCAGGGCGCCGAATTTCCCAAGCTGTATTTCCTCGGCGGCATCATCCTCACCATGGTCTGCGGCGAGTACAGCGGCACCTGGCGCATACGGCTGCGCCGCATTGGCGAGCTCAACGCCTACCTGACCGAGCGTTTCTCGCGCATTACGCGCCAGCTCAACATGCTGCGGCTGTCGCACGACCAGCTCGAACACGATCTGATTTCCAAGCCGCTGACGCTGCGCGACGCGCTGTTCCGGTTGCGCGTGCTGGTCTCGGAAAAGTCGGTCGCCGGTTCGCTGCCCGCCGCGCAGGAAGTGCTCGCGTTCATGGCGCAGCATTGCCAGATCGAGAGCGCGGCGCTGTACCAGGAGCGCGATGGCGAATGGGTGCGATGCGCGCGCGTGGGCGACCCGCCGCCGCTGCAGACGAGCGATGCGCTGTGGCGCTACTGTCTGGAATCCGGCGTGCTGACGCATATACAGACCGAGGGGCTCAACAAGCGGTTGCCGACAGAGCACCTGGTGGCGGCGCCGATCCGCACGAGCGCCGGCGAGATACTCGGCTATCTGGTCGTTTCGCAGATGCCGTTTTTCGCGCTGCACGAGGATGCGCTGCAGGTGATGTCGCTGCTGCTCGGGCTGTATGCCGACGGCGTGGTGGTGGCGCCGGAGGTAAAGCGCATCGTGGCGGATTTTCCGGACTGCTCGTTCGAGTTTTCGGAGGAGATGGCCAAACTCATGCGCATACAGCGCGAGTATGGCATCAACAGTCACGCCGTCATGCTGGTGTTCGGCGGCCACGCCGAGCGCGACGACATGCTGCTCGCGGCATCGCGCCTGAAGCGCCGCTTCGACGTGCACTGGCGAACTGCCACGCGCGACTCGCGCGCGGTGCTGATCAACCTGATGCCGCTGGCCGGCGAACCGGCGGTGCAGGGTTACCTCGACCGCATGGAAATGGCGCTAAAGGAGCAGTTCGGCGGCAATTTCGTTGAGCTGCGCGTGCGCGCGTCCGTCATCTCGCTCGCCGAGCGCCAGCCGCTGGCGGCGGTGCGCCGCGCGATCGCGGACGACGCGCGATGACCGGCTGGAAGCTCGCCAGCGCCGCCGCCTCGTTCGAGGTGTCGGCGCTTTATCTCCTGCTGCGTTACGATTCCAGCACTGCGGTGCTCGCGCAGTTTTTCATCCTGCACGGCGCCGCCTCCGCGTTTCTGGCGGTGTTCGTGCGCGTCGCGCTGCCGGAGCGTTATCGCGTGCCGAAGGCGCGCGTGCTCGCTTTGTTGTTCAATTTCTCGTTTTTCGTCCCGGTGCTCGGACTGATCGGCCTCATCAGCGCGGTGCTGATCGCAACGTGGCTGCCGCGCCTGATGCCTAAACTGCCGTTCGGCAGAATCAATCCGATCGAGTTTGTTTTTCCGCGGCGCGAAGCGCGCAGGCGCTATAACCAGGGCGGCCTGCAGCAGCGCCTGAAGGACCTCGAAATTCCCGACGAACACCGCATGCAGACGCTGCTCGCCCTGCAGGCGATGCCGGCGCGGCTGGCCAATCCGATCCTGCGCGAGATGCTCGCCGATCCGGCCGATGACATCCGGCTGGTCGCCTACGGCATGCTCGACGCGCAGGAAAAGAAGATCAACCTGCGCATCCATCTGGAGCTGGTGAATCTCGCGCAGGCGCGGGATGCATCGCTTAGGCAGATTACTTTGCGCAATCTCGCCGAACTGTACTGGGAACTCGTGTACGGCTCCCTGGTGCAGGGCGACCTGCGCCAGCACGCGATCGCCGAATCGACGCGCTATCTCGACGAAGCGATACAGAACGCGCAAGCGGATGCCGGGCTATGGTTTCTCAAAGGCCGGCTGCTGCACGCCAACCGCGACACGGCGGCCGAGGAGGCGTTCAACCGGGCCGTTGCATACGGGCTCGTGGAATCACGCGTGCTCGCGTACCGCGCCGAAATCGCCTACTACAAGCGCGACTTTGACGCGGTGCGCGCGCGGGTGACAACCCTCGCCGCGGCGCAGGAGAGCCCGCGCCTGGCGCCGCTGGTCCGCTACTGGGCGCCCAAGGCAGGCGCCGCGTGAGCCTGCCGCGCGCGAAATCCGCCGATATCGGGTTGCTGCTCGAAGGCACCTTCCCGTACGTCGCGGGCGGGGTCTCGAGCTGGGTCAACCAGATCATCCGCGGCTTTCCCGATCTCACTTTTGCGCTGGTGTTCATCGGCAGCCGCGAGCAGGACTACGGCGAAGCGAAATACCCGCTGCCGGAAAACGTCGTGCATCTGGAGACGCATTACCTGTATGAGCGGCAGGCGAACCCGCCGGTGATGGCGCTCGAAGGCGATGCCGGGGTGTTCGCGGATGTTGAAAAGGTGCACGAATACTTCCGCGCGCCGCAGGCGCATCCGCACGGGATCGAGCTGTTTCATGGTCTCGTCAAGGAGTTCGCCGCGGACGGCCGGCTCGGCCACGACGATTTTCTCTACAGCCGCAGGAGCTGGGATTACATCCGCAAGCAGTACCGCGAGTTTTGCACCGACCCGTCGTTCGTCGACTACTTCTGGACGGTGCGCACCATGCACCAGCCGATCTGGAAGCTGGCGCGGATCGCGGAGGAGCTCATTCCGGTGCGCGCGTATCACAGCGTCTCGACCGGATTTGCCGGCTTCCTCGGCGCGCTGCTCAAGCAGAAGACGCGCCGCCCGCTGATCCTGTCGGAGCACGGCATCTATACCAAGGAGCGCAAGATCGATCTCTTCCACGCGCAGTGGATCGCCGACAACCGCAACGTGTTTCAGCGCGACGCCGCCGAGATCAGCTACTTCAGGCA
>JAYWDM010000125.1:0-7213 GCA_043779885.1 Betaproteobacteria bacterium
GTGGCAGGCACGCTGCTGGTCACCGTGCCGGCGATCTCGCGCGCGATTTTCGCCGGCTCGCTCGCGTACCCGCCAAGCGCGCAGCCGACGGAGTCGACGATCAGCCGCTTTGCCTGGTGCACGACTTCGCGCGGCAGGTCCTCGTAGCGCAATGCGGCAGCATAGGAACTCAGTTGCCCGACCAGTGTCGCCATGCCTCGAACCCGCCCGCGTCAGGCCTGGCGCGGCATAAACCCGCGCACATCCGGCTCGTCGTGCAGCCGCCAGACGCGGCCAATTATTTGCTTCATTTCGCCTGCAGTGGCGCCACCCGTGAACGCGGCGAGACGCATGGCTTTGTCTTCCAGCTCGGCGCGCGTCAGCGCGTTGTCCGGGTCGCCTTTGGGTGACGTGATGCATTGATCGAGCGCGCGGCCGTCGCGCATGACGGCGCTGACGTGGCCCAGCCAGCGTTTAGGATAAGCCTGATCGACCACGGGATCGAGCGCCATTTTCACTTTGTCGTGGAATGCGCGCAGACCCGGCTCGCGCAATGCATCGGTGGTGAAATCAGCAAGGCTCGCGCGCCCGCGATCCGCGATCAGCGCCAGCACGAATCCCATCGAGAACTTCGACTGGTGTATGGTTTGCGGATCGGTGACCGGCCCGAGCACGTCGATGGCGCCCTGATGAACGTGCGCGGTGACGCTCGCGATGTCGTCCGCTTTTACCTGGTGCTCCTGCATCAGCGCAAGCAGCGCATCGGCCGACGGATGCGTGTGCCGGCACGACGCGTGAAATTTGAATGAGGTTTCGGCGGTGGCCCAGCGCGTACCAAGCTGGTCGGTCAAACAGCGCACGTCAGCATCCGTCGACATGCCCGCCGCCATGCCCTGCCTGCCTTCGAAAATCTGCCGCGCGCCGGTGAAACCATCGCGCGCAATGTACGCCGCCATCAGTCCGTCGGCGGCGGCCTTCGCGGTGTGCAATTGCTTGGAGTCCGCGGCGTCACGCAGGAACTCCCACAAGCCCGCTGCCATCGTGCCGGCCGAACCGAGACAGTGCTGCATTTTGTCCGCATCCAGTTCTAAAAGGCGCGCAACACCGGCCGCCGCCGCCAGCTTGCCGGCGGTACCGGTCGTATGGAACACCTTGTAATGCGAACGGCCGAGGAATTCGCCGGCGCGCACGCCGCATTCATAACCGGCGACCGACGCCGCGATGAAATCCCTGCCTGATGCGCCCGTCGCCTGCGCCACCGCGAATACGGCGGGAAACACCACCGTCCCCGGATGCAGAACGGAGCTGTTGTGCAGGTCATCCTGCTCGACAAAATGCGAAGCTGCGGCATTGATGAGCGCCGCGAAAAATGGCGACGTGCACGCGCGCGACACCAGTATCTCGCTCGCACCCTCGCGCGGGCCCATCTGCGCCGCGAACTGCTCCATGATGCGCGTCGGCCGCGCATCCTTGCCGGCGAGCGCCGAGGCGAACCAGTCGAGAAACAACTCTTCGGTGCGTGCGACGACCACCGGCGGCAAATCGTCGTAGCGAACTGCCGCGAGAAATTCGCTCAGCGTCCCGGTTGCCGATGCCGTGTCAGACTTGGTAAGTGTATCCATGACAACTTCCTCCTCGCAAAATTCTAACAGGCGCGGGCCGCTCGCTGCGGGAAACTACACCGCGTGCGCAGTGCGCAGCGCCGCGATATCCGTGGCGCTGTACCCCAGTTCACCGAGTACGCGTTCGGTGTGCTCGCCAATCGCGGGCACCGGATCGAGCCGCGCCTCGAAATCGGACATCGTAACAGGCGGCAGCAGCGTCGGCAGCGGACCGGCGGGCGAGCCCACCTCGCGCCAGCGATTGCGTGCCTTCAGTTGCGGGTGCTCCCACACCTCCTGCGGCGTGTTGATGCGGGCATTGGCAATGTCGGCGGCATCGAGTTTGGCGACCACCTGCTCCGCGGTCATCGCGCTGAATACCTGTTCGATCAGTTCCACCACTTCCGCGCGGCGCTGCGTGCGCCTGGTATTGTTCTCGTAGCGCGCGTCCTTTGCCAGTGCGGGCATTTCCAGCACGCCGGCGCAGAATTTCGCCCACTCGCGCTCATTCTGGATGCCGAGCATCACGTACGCGCCGTCGCCGCATTTGAACCGCCCGTACGGCACGATGGTGGCGTGATCGGGCCCGCTGCGCCGCGGCGCCGTGCCGCCAAAATGCGTGTAATTGAGCGGATGCGACATCCATTCGGCCAGCGACTCGAACATCGTGACGTCGACGCGCGTGCCTTTGCCCGTCTTTTCGCGCTGATACAGCGCCGTCAGGATGCCGGAATATGCATACATCCCCGCGCTGATGTCGACGATGGAAATGCCGACTTTCGCCTGCGTCTCCGGAGTGCCGGTCACTGCCAGCACGCCCGCCTCGCTCTGGATCAGGAGATCGTACGCTTTCTTGTGCGCGTACGGCCCGCTGTCGCCGTAGCCCGAGACGTCGCACACGATCAGGCGCGGATGCCTGGCGAGCAATGTCGGCGCGTCGAGCCCGAGCCGGCGCGCCGCACCCGGCGCGAGATTCTGGATGAACACGTCGGCCGTGCCGATCAACCGCGCGAGAATTTCCCGCGACCGCGGGTGCTTCACGTCCAGCGTCAGACTTTCCTTGGAGCGGTTGAGCCACACGAAGTACGCCGACAGGCCTTTCACCGACTGATCATAGTCGCGCGCGAAATCGCCGACGCCGGGACGCTCGATCTTGATCACGCGCGCACCGAGATCGGCGAGCTGGCGTGTCGCGAACGGCGCGGCAACCGCCTGCTCGAGCGCAACGACTGTTATTCCGTCTAGTGGGCGCATTCAGCTATTGTGAATGGGTGAATGGGTGAACGGGTGAACGGGTGAAGGGGTGAATGGGCGAATGGGTGAATGGGTGAATGAGATACGCTATTCGCTTGTGCGAACTGTCTTGGTATTTTTCACGCTTTCACTCCTTCACTCCTTCACTCAGAACGATCTCGGCATTCCAAGCACGTGCTCGCCGATGTACGAAAGAATCAGATTGGTCGAGATCGGCGCCACCTGATAAAGCCTCGTTTCGCGGAATTTTCGCTCGACGTCATATTCGGCCGCGAAACCGAAACCGCCGTGCGTCTGCAGGCAAACGTTCGCCGCCTCCCATGACGCGTCCGCCGCCAGCAGTTTCGCCATGTTCGCTTCCGCGCCGCACGGCTGGCCGGCGTCGTACAACGCAGCGGCCTTGAACCGCATCAGGTTGGCGGCTTCGAGGTTGACGTAAGCACGCGCGAGCGGAAACTGGATGCCCTGGTTCTTGCCGATCGGGCGGTCGAATACCACGCGCTCTTTCGCATACGCGACTGCTTTGTCGATAAACCAGTAGCCGTCGCCGATGCATTCGGCCGCGATCAGGATGCGCTCGGCATTCAGGCCGTCGAGTATGTACTTGAAACCCCTGCCCTCTTCGCCGATCAGATGGCGGGCGGGAATTTCAAGATTGTCGATGAATAGCTCGTTGGTCTCGTGATTGACCATGTTACGGATCGGACGCACCGTAACGCCGTGGCCCACTGCCTCCCGCAAGTCGACGATGAAGATCGACATGCCCTCGGATTTTTTCTTCACCTGATCCAGCGGCGTGGTGCGCGCGAGCAGGATCATGAGTTCCGAATGCTGGACGCGCGACGTCCACACTTTCTGGCCATTCACCACGTAACGATCGCCTTTTTTCACCGCAACCGTCTTGATCTTGCTCGTGTCCGTGCCGGCCGTGGGCTCGGTCACCGCCATCGATTGCAGGCGCAACTCGCCCGACGCGATCTTCGGCAGATACTCCCGCTTCTGCGCATCGGACCCGTGCCGCAGCACGGTGCCCATGTTGTACATCTGGCCATGGCACGCGCCGGAATTGCCGCCCGACCGGTTGATCTCTTCCATGATCACCGAGGCCTCGGCCATGGACAGGCCCGAGCCGCCGTACGCTTCCGGAATCAGCGCCGCAAGCCAGCCCGCCCGCGTAAGCTCGTCGACGAACTCTTCCGGGTAGCCGCGCGCTTCATCCACTTTCTGCCAGTACGCGCTGTCAAACCGGTTGCACAGTGCGCGCAGCGCTTCGCGCAGGGCGGCGTGGGGATCCGGGGAATTTGTAGTTGGAGTCATCGGCGGTCAGTAACATCCGGGTAATGGGCGCTGCGCTGCAGCTCGAGTTTGCCGTAACAGATATTTTTAATCCCCGCGTGCGGCTGGGCGCATCCGTTACGGACACCTGAACGCATAGTGTAACCGTTTCGATTACCGGTTTACCGGGCCGTGATACCCGCCCGCCGGATGACCTTGCGCCAGAGGTCGATTTCAGACCGGATTATAATCCGGAAACGATCGCAGTCGCCGTCGTCATGCCCTGTTCTTCTTGCGGTCGATGAATGCCTGCATCAGGCGCGCGGGCTCGTCGGTAGTGCGCGCCTCGGCACATGCGCGTATGCCCTGATGGATGGCGTCACGGATCGACATGCGCTCCCAGTCCCGCACCAGCGCTTTTTGCAGGCGCACGGCACGCGGTCCCGCGGCGCAAATGGCGGCGACCCATTTTTCGATTGCCGCATCGAGTTCTGCTGCGGGCACCAGCCGTTCGAGAAACCCGCATCGATACGCCTCCTGCGCGTCCATCATCTCGCCGGTCAGGACGATCTCGTTGGTCTTGCCCCAACCCATCAAGAGCGGCAGCAGGCAGGCCTCCATTCCCGACGGCAGGCCGAATTTGACTTCCGGCATGCCGAATTTCGCGTGCTCGGCGGCGGCCCGCATATCACATGCCGCGGCGAGTTCCATGCCGGATCCCAGGCAGTAACCGTTGATGCGCGCCAGAACAGGCACCGGCAACTGCCGGATCGCATCGCACGCAAGGTGCGTCTTGGTGCCGACCACGCGCTGCCCGGCGACGTCCTGATCCTTCATCTCCGCCAGATCGGAGCCCGCGATGAACGACTTATCGCCGCCACCCGTCAGCACCGCCACACGCAGATGCTCGTTGGCCGCCAACTGCGTGAACGCGGCGATGATTTCGTCCTTGCCATTCTTGCCCAGCCGGTTACGGTGCGCGACGTTGTCAACAGTCACATAGGCGACCTGCCCCGCCGGGCGGTCTTCGAGACGGACTTTCACCAGATCAGTTCCAGCTGCCATCGCTCTCCCCTTTCAATGTTGTGTCAACCGCAGGCGCCGCTTGCGAGTACTGCGGTTGCGCCCGGCTTGTCGAACCCCATGCGCATTCGCTGTCCACGATATAAGGGCAGGATAAAGCACGCCCGCATTTTACTGGAGTAAAATCTCACGATGGACTATTCAGGATACAAGCATACCAGCATCGCGCGTCGCGGCCGCATTCTCACGCTGATGCTGAACCGGCCGCCGATGAACCCCATCCACTACGAGCTGCACGAAGAGCTGTCGCGCATCTTCTACGACGTGCAGGTCGATCACGAGTGCGACGTGGTGATATTGACCGGAGCGGGAGACGTCTTTTCCGCCGGCGGGGACATCCCGATGATGCAGCGGCGCATCGACGACCCCGAGTTGTTCAACCGCAAAAACCTCGAGATGAAAAAGATGATATTCGGTCTGCTCGACCTCGAGAAGCCGGTGATCGCGCGCATCAACGGCGACTGCATAGGGCTCGGCGCCACGCTGGCGCTGTTGTGCGACATCCTGATTGCCGTCGACGACGCGCGCATGGGCGACCCGCACGTCAGAATGGGTTATGTCGCGGGAGACGGCGGCGCCGTGATCTGGCCCCAGCTCGTGGGCTTTGCGCGGGCCAAGGAGTATCTGCTGACCGGCGACCTGCTGACGACGAAGGAAGCGGAGCGCATCGGGCTGATCAATCACGCCGTGCGCCGCGACGAGCTCGATGCCAGGGTGAACGCGCTCGCGGACAAACTCGCCAACGGCGCGACCAAGGCCATCAAGTGGACGAAGGCTTGCATCAACATCCCCCTGCGCCAGCTTGCGCACTCGATCATGGACGCGTCGCTCGCCTACGAAGCACTCACGAACATCGGTGCGGATCATCAGGAAGCCGTCACGGCTTTTCAGGAAAAGCGCAAGCCTAAATTTACCGGACGCTAGCGTCCCGCCGCCCGCTGCCCGTCGTTGCGGCGCAACACCGGATTTGCAAAGACGCCCCATGCCCAAAGCACTCGAACACCTGCGCGTACTCGACATGAGCCGCGTGCTCGCCGGCCCCTTTCTCGCCCAGAGCCTCGCGGATTTCGGCGCCGACGTGATCAAAGTCGAACGCCCGCATCATGGCGACGAGTCGCGGACTTTCCCGCCCTATCTGAAGGACTCCGCGGGCGCGGAAACCGATGACTCCGCGTATTTCATGTCCATCAACCGGGGCAAGCGCTCCGTCACGATCGACATTTCGAAGCCGCGCGGCCAGGAACTCGTCAAGGCGCTCGCCGCAAAATCGGATGTCCTCATCGAAAACTACAAGGTCGGCGATCTCGAACGCTACGGCCTGCACTATCAGGCCATCCGCGAAATCAATCCGCGCATTGTCTACTGCTCCATCACCGGCTTCGGTCAAACCGGCCCCTACAAAAACCGGCCCGGCTATGACTATATCTTTCAGGCGATGAGCGGGCTGATGAGCATCACGGGCGGTCCCGACGAACTGCCGGGAGGCGGTCCCGCCAAGGTCGGTCTGGCAATCTGCGATGTCATTACCGGCATGTACTCGAGCTTCGCGGTGATGACCGCCCTCGCCTACCGGGACCGCACGGGCGAGGGCCAGCACATCGACATGTCGTTGCTCGATACGACGATCGCCACGATCTCGCACATCAACATGAATTACCTGATCGGCGGCATCGTGCCGCCGCGCATGGGCACCGGCCACCCCAGCATAGTGCCCTACCAAATGTTCAAGGCACAGGACGGCCCGATGGTCGTCGCGGTCGGCAACAACGGCCAGTTCGCCAAGCTGTGCGCGATCGTCGGGCTGGCGGAGCTTGCGCAGGACAGCCGGTTCCTCACCAATCCATTGCGCGTCAAGCACCGTGACGAACTCGTGCCGCAACTGGAACAAGCGTTCGCGCAAAAACCCGTCAGCGTTTGGATCGAAAGCCTGACCAAACAGGGCGTGCCCTGCGGTCCTCTCAACAACATACCGCAGGTGTTCGACGATCCGCATGTCAAGGCGCGCGGCATGCACGTCCGCA
>JAYWDM010000126.1:0-18348 GCA_043779885.1 Betaproteobacteria bacterium
CCTGGTTTTCTTTGCGGTTTACTCGATGACGCCCATGATGTCTTCTTCGCGCATCACGAGCAGTTCTTCGCCTTCGACTTTGACGGTCTGGCCGGAATATTTACCGAACAACACGCGGTCGCCGACCTTGAGGTCAAGCGCGCGGACCTTGCCGTCTTCCAGCACTTTGCCTTTGCCGATGGCTTTCACTTCGCCTTGATCGGGTTTTTCAGCTGCGGTATCGGGAATAACGATGCCTGAGGCGGTCTTGCGTTCTTCTTCCAACCGCTTGACGATCAGGCGGTCATGTAAAGGACGAATCTTCATGAATACATCTCCTCTTTGCTAATCGGTGAAAATAACTACGGGAAATTGTTAGCACTCGAATCGAGCGAGTGCTAATAATAGGTGCTTCGTGATGGAATTTCAAGGGGATATGACGTACAAGCGGGCGTGCAAACGGATGCCCGGCGCATGCGGGGCGCGGCAGGATGAATTTAAAACCAATACGAATCAGTGAGTTACTGATTCATGCGGCGAGCGCCGCTTGACCCTGCTGTTTAGTGCGCACCCGTAAATGGATTGGTTGCGGGGACCCCGAATCGATACACCGTCTTGCGGTTACCGTCGCAGGTGGGTGGTATCGGCCGCAGTGGGCAGGGCGGACGGCGGCGGCCATCCTCGATCAGCGTCGCATCGTCGGCGTACTCGCCCCAGATGCCGCCGCGCACCGGCCGGAACATCCAGATAAGGTAGCCGCGGCGCGCCGCGACTTCTACGAGATCGTCTGCGTCCGGCGCATCGGCGACCACCACATTGCTGCCGCTCATGCCGAAAGGGAACGAACCAAATGCCTGCAAACACTCGAGCGCTTCGCGCGATTCGGCGCCCGGCCGCATGCAGCCGCGGCGCTCCGCGCGTTGCACGTCCCACGCACCGAGTTCCCACGCGGCATCCATCGCCGCGCGGTCGACTGCAACAAGATCTCGCCAGCGCTCGTTCAACTGCAGCGCGGAACTCGGGATCGGCGTAAAGGAAACCGCTTCGGCTTCTTCGATGTCGGCAAGCTTCTCTTTGATGAAGCCGTGCCAGTGCAGCGTCAGAATCAAAGGTGTATCGGGACAAGGTACCGCGGCAAGTGTAATTGCAAACAACGGCAGGCCCGTTGACGCGACCTGATCTTCGATGCGATCGAGTAACTCCATGTCGAGCTTACCTCCACAGGAATGCTACACTCACAACCGAGCAATTCTTATGCCACTCACTCACACAAACGTCTCCGCCGTCACGAACGTTGACGCGCCCTGCATGAGACCGTGAAATTGTTTACGACATCGGCACGTGACTCTTGAGTCAGGCGTCGTGATTCCGGCATACCGAAGATGAATTCTCCTTATCGTGTTGTGTATCAATTCATTCATGCATGTGACATTGTGCACGAGTTGCATCGCCTGTAAAAAATTTCCTGCGTAACACTGCCGACGATATTTTCCGAATGATGGCGACTGGCACTCACAACGCGACATTGCTGACACGCAGCGCTGCCGCGGTCTGGCATCCGTGCACGCAAATGAAGCAGCATGAGTCGCTGCCGCTGGTGCCGATCGCGCGCGGCGACGGCGTATGGCTGTATGACTTCGACGGACGGCGTTATCTCGATGCGATCAGTTCGTGGTGGGTCAATCTGTTCGGGCACGCGAATCCGCATATCAACGCCGCGTTGATCGAGCAGCTTGGCAAACTCGAACACGTGATCCTTGCCGGCTTTACGCATGAGCCCGTGGTGGAACTGTCGGAGCAACTGAGCGCGCTGACCGGCGGCAAGCTCGGGCATTGCTTCTATGGCAGCGATGGTGCATCGGCCGTCGAGATTGCACTGAAAATGAGCTTCCATTTCTGGCGCAACCGCGGGCAACCGGAAAAATCCGGTTTTGTCAGCCTCGCCAACAGCTATCACGGTGAAACGCTTGGCGCGTTATCGGTAACCGACGTTGCCTTGTTCAAGGACACGTACGCGCCGCTGCTGCGTCAAAGTTCACAGGTGCCAAGCCCGGATTGGCGGCTGGCCGAAAAAGGGGAGTCGCCGCGCGCTTATGCCGAACGTTGCGCAAGCGCGCTCGAGCGCCATCTTGAACAGCGCCACGCCGAAACCGCAGCGCTGATCCTGGAACCGCTGGTACAGGGCGCAACCGGCATGGCGATGTACGATGCCGAATACCTGCGCCGCGCGCGCGCATTGTGCGATCGCTATGAAGTGCACCTGATCGCGGATGAGATCATGACCGGGTGCGGACGCACCGGCACGTTCTTCGCCTGCGAGCAGGCCGGCATCAGCCCTGATCTGCTGTGTTTGTCGAAGGGCATCACGGGCGGCTATCTGCCGCTCTCCGTGGTGCTCGCCACGGACCGGATTTATGCCGCGTTCTACGACGATAGCGTTGCGCGCGGATTCCTGCATTCGCACTCTTACACCGGCAATGCGCTGGCGTGCCGCGCGGCCCTTGCCACGCTGGAAATTTTCAGGCGCGACGTCGTCGTCGAAAACAACAAGACCAGAGCGGCCTATATGAGCAATGCCGCTCGCCCGCTCGAGCAGCATCCGCGCATAAGAAATTTCCGCCACACCGGGATGATCTGGGCTTGCGACGTCGACACCGACGACGCGGCGTTCGCACGCCGGTTTTATCAGGCCGCGCTCGCACACGAGCTGTTGCTGCGCCCGATCGGCAACACCATCTATTTCATGCCGCCCTACGTGACGACGGAGGCGGATATGGATTTCCTGGTGGCGCGCACGGTGGCGGCGCTTGACGAGTGCCTGGTCGCGCCGCGCACGCAACGGTGAAATGATGACATGAGAATATTGCATTGGCTGATTGCGACGGGGCTATGGTGCGTTTTCACCGCGTCGGCGCAGGATAATCCCGCGCGCTTGCCGCCGGCGGTGGCACAGGCGCTCGCGCAGGCGGGAATCCCCGAGAGCAGCATCGGCATTTACGTGCAGGATGTCCGCGCAGAGCGGCCGGTGGTCGCGGTGGGGGAAGAGCGCGCGCTGAACCCCGCGTCTACCATCAAGCTGCTGACCACGCTGGCGGCGCTTGACGAGCTCGGGCCCGCCTACCGCTGGACGACCGAGGTTTATGCGGATGGCGCCCAGCAAGGGGATGTCCTGAACGGCAACCTGCTGATCAAGGGCTACGGCGACCCGCGCATGACCCTTGAAAATTTCTGGCTTATGCTGCGCAACCTGCGTGCGCGGGGTCTGCGCGAGATTCGCGGCGACCTCGTGCTCGACCGCAGTTATTTCGCGCGTGACGACGGCGATCCCGCGGGCTTCGATAACGAACCGACGCGCCCTTACAACACGCCGCCGGATGCGCTGCTGGTGAATTTCAAGGCGGTCCGTCTGCAGTTCATTCCGGATGCCGAGCGGCGCACGCTGAAGATCATTGCCGAACCGGCGCTGCCGCAGATACAGTTGCTGAATAATATCGCGCTCGACAATGAGCCGTGCGACGACTGGGTGAGCAGACTCAAGTTGACGGCGCTTGGCGACAACGCCAGCGCGCGCCTGCTGTTCAGCGGAAACTTTTCATTGGCATGCGGCGAAAAGGAACGCAGCTACAGCATGCTCGGCCATGCGCAATATGTGCACGGCTTGTTCGGACTGCTCTGGCGCGAACTCGGCGGCGTTTTTGCGGGCGCCGTGCGCGACGCCGAGCGATCCGCCGATGCGCGGCTCCTGCTCGCGCACCAGACCCAGTCGCTCGCCGAAATCGTGCGCGATATCAATAAATTCAGCAACAACGTGATGGCGCGGCAACTGTACGTTTCCCTCGGCGCGATCGTGACCGGCGCGCCCGCCACCGGCGACAAATCGGCGCGCGTCATCAAACAATGGCTCACCGCGCACCGCCTCGCGTTTCCCGAACTGGTGCTGGAAAACGGCTCCGGCCTGTCGCGCGTCGAGCGCATCAGCGCAAAGCATCTGGCGAGCCTGCTGCTTGCCGCGCAGCGTCTCGCCGTTATGCCGGAGTTTGTCGCGTCGCTGCCCCTGGTGGCAGTGGACGGCACGATGAAAAAGCGCCTCGCGGGCGCCGAAATAGCGGGGCAGGCGCACATCAAGACCGGCTCGTTGTCAGGCGTGCGCGCCATTGCCGGCTATGTACTCGACGCAAAGGGCCGCACGATGGCGGTGGTGTGTATCGTCAACCATGCGCGCGCACCCGGCGCACAAGCGGCGCAGGATGCGCTCCTGAAGTGGGTTTATGGCCGGTAGATCGTGGCGCCGTGGAAAACGCCCAAATTCGCGACTTAAAATAGTTAAATATTAGTTAATTCAATTAATTACATCATATTGTTGCTAATATACAACAATCTTATCGAATTTTCTCCACATATAAAAGGGTTTATGTAGACAAGTTAAAGTCTTTTCTTTAATCTGGTTTCAACGCTCTAACAGATAGGGGTTTTTGCGAGGGCTTACTCACCGCATCAACCGGAGCAACACAGGAAACCATCATGATAAAAAGATCCATTTTCGCCATTGGGCTCTTGGCCAGTTCCGCAGCATTCGCCGCGGAGAACAACCTTTTTTATGTTGGCGGCGGCATCGGGCAGGCGCGAACCACCTTTGACGCCAACCCCGCTCTTGTCGGTGGCTTACCCACAACCTACGATAGTTCGGTCAGTACCTGGAGCGCGTTTGGCGGCTATCAGATTAACCAATACCTCGCCCTCGAGGGGCGGTACATCCGATTTGGCGATACGACCGTGCAGGTGCAAACGGCGGGCGGCGGCTTGTTTACCAGCATTCAGGTCTATGGCTGGGGCGCCTCTTTAGTAGGCAAAAAACCGCTTGGGAAAGATTTCTCGCTGCTGGGCCGGGTCGGTGGAACCTACTTTCGCGAGACCCGGGGTAATTGCAACGTCTGCGCGGGACCGGTCAGCACTTCCAGCGATAACGTCTGGACCCCGAGTCTCGGTATCGGCCTGCAGTACGACATCAATGCCAGTTTCATTGCGCGCGGCGAGGTTGAGCGCTTCACAAAGCTCGGCAACAGCGATAACACCTTCGGCGGCAGAGCGACCCTGTGGACGCTCGGCCTGGGTTACAGGTTTTAGGACCGGGACGCCCGCTGATCCATCGCGGATCCCAAGTTAACGTGTTCTCAATTGGCGCAGTACTAAAGTTCTAACTAAAAAGCGGCGCCAAAATCTCATAGCCGGGTAGCTCCCGGCTATTTTTTTGCCAGGCCCAGACTGTCCCACATTGCGTCGACCCGGCGCCGGGTTGCCGCGTCCATTTGAATCGGCGAACCCCACGTACGCGACGTTTCCCCCGGCCATTTGTTCGTCGCATCGATCCCCATCTTGGAGCCGAGCCCGGACACCGGGCTTGCAAAATCCAGGTAGTCAATCGGCGTGCGGTCGGCGATGAGGGTGTCGCGCTGCGGGTCGACGCGGGTGGTCAGCGCCCAGATGACTTCCTTCCAGTCACGCACGTTGACGTCGTCATCGGTGACGATAATGAACTTGGTGTACATGAACTGGCGCAGAAACGACCAGATGCCGAACATCACGCGCTTGGCATGCCCCGCGTACTGCTTCTTCATGCTGACGACCGCCAGCCGGTATGAGCAACCCTCGGGCGGCAGGTAGAAGTCAACGATCTCCGGAAACTGTTTCTGCAGCAATGGCACGAAAACTTCGTTCAGTGCCACGCCCAGCACCGCGGGCTCATCCGGCGGCTTGCCGGTATAGGTGCTGTGATAAATCGGCTCGCGCCGTGACGTGATGCGCTGGATCGTGAACACGGGGAAATGCTCGCGTTCGTTGTAATAGCCCGTGTGGTCGCCGAACGGCCCCTCGAGCGCGGTTTCGCCGGGATTGATAACTCCTTCCAGCACGATCTCGGCGCGCGCCGGCACCTGCAGATCATGGCTCAGGCACTGTACGATTTCCGTCCTGGCGCCGCGCAGCAGCCCCGCGAACTGATATTCCGACAGGCTGTCCGGCACCGGTGTCACGGCGCCGAGTATCGTTGCCGGATCGGCGCCCAGCGCGACTGCGATCGGAAACGGTTCGCGCGGATGCGCGAGACAGTGGTCGCGATAATCGAGTGCGCCGCCACGCGCGCTGAGCCAGCGCATGATGACCTTGTTGGGCGCGATCACCTGCTGGCGATAAATGCCGAGATTCTGGCGCTGTTTCTGCGGGCCGCGCGTGACCACCAGGCCCCAGGTGATCAACGGGGCGGCATCTCCCGGCCAGCACGTCTGTACCGGCAGCCGGCCGAGATCGACATCGGCGCCCTCCCATACCTGTTCCTGGCAGGGCGCGCTCGACACAACTTTGGGCGCCATGCTGAACACCTGCTTCACGAGCGGCAGCTTGTCCCACACGTCCCGCCAGCCGCGCGGCGGCGCGGGTTCCTTCAGGTACGCCAGCAGCTTGCCGATTTCGCGCAAGTCCGCGACATCGTCCCTGCCCATGCCGAGCGCGACGCGTAACGGCGTGCCGAAGAGGTTGCCCAGCACCGGCATGGTAAAGCCCGCGGGCTTCTCGAACATCAGCGCGGGCCCTTGTTGCTTCAGCACCCGGTCGCAGATCTCGGTCATTTCGAGCCGCGGGTCGACTTCGACGGTGATGCGTTTGAGTTCCCCGCGCCGCTCGAGCTGCGCGATGAAATCCCTGAGGTCGCGATATTCCATGATTGATCAGCGGGGTATCAGCACGCCGGCATCCGCGAAGAGCGGAATCCGCAGGATATATTCGGTCACGATCCCGATCCAGATCGCCGCACCGACATAGTTATTATGCATGAACGCCTTGAAGCAACCCTCGCGGCGGCGTTCGCGCACGAGCAGATATTGATACGCGGCGAGACAGGCCGCGACCACCAGGCCGGAGAAATAACAAACCCCGAACCGCAACTGATAACCGGCGTACGCCATCGTCAGCAGGAACAACGCGTGACAGCTCATTACCGCGAGCACGTCGAAGCGCCCAAACAGGATGGCTGACGACTTCAGGCCGAGTCTGGCGTCATCCTCGCGATCGACCATCGCGTACTCGGTGTCGTACGCGATCGCCCAGAACACATTGGCCAGCACGATCACCCAGGCCAGCGGCTGGATCTGGTTCTGCTGCGCGGCGTACGCCATCGGCACGCCGAAGCCGAACGCGATGCCGAGCCATGCCTGCGGCAGCCAGAACACGCGCTTGAGAAAAGGGTAGATCACTGCGAGCGCAAGCGCGATTACCGACAATTTGATCACCAGCATATTCAGTTGCAGCACCAGCAGAAAAGCCAGCAGGGCGAGTCCGCCGGCAACCAGCAAAGCCTCCCGCGGGGAAATGAGTTTCGCGGCCAGCGGCCGGTCTTTGGTGCGCGCGACATGGCCATCGAAATCGCGGTCGGCGAAATCGTTGACGATGCAACCGGCGGACCGCATGAGCGCTGCGCCCAGCACGAAAACCACGGTGACCACGAGATTGGGCGCGCCGAACGACGACAACCACAGCCCCCACAATGTGGGCCACAGCAGCAGCAGGATGCCGATCGGCTTGTCGAGCCGCATCAGCTTTTCGTAGAGGTCGAGGCGTTCTTTCAGCGACATGGCGAAAGCGCAAGAATAGCGGGCAGAAACACTTCCGTCACGAGCAAAGGGGAACCGTGCAGCACGAAGAGCGACCGCCGCGCCCACAACCATCGGGGCGCCTCTTCGAGCAGTCCGCAGGCCCGCCGATAGAGCGCGTCTGCGCCGTTAAGCTGGCGAAAACGCAGCGGATAGCGTTTGATGCGCGGGTCGGCGAACAACGCCGCGCCGAGGGGGCGCGCGCCGAGCGCAGAAAGCAAGCGCCATGCGCCTTGGAGCGCGCGCGGCGCGACCACGGAATGCGCAAATACGAGCGGGCGGGACCCGCAATGCAGGCTCACTTCACGCTCCACGCAGCGCGCGCCGGCCGGCGCGCCGATGACGGCGAATTCGTCGTGCCGGGCCCGCGCCATTCGTTGCGACAACACGTTGAGACGAAACGTGGTGCAGCGCATTTGAATGCGGCGCGTGAGGGAGCCGCGGTCCACCAGCCATGGCCGCAGCCGCGCATCCGCACAAACGGGGCTCAGGCGCCAGAAGATATCGGGTGTTCTCATTCAAAACCAGGGTTGTTCGCCGCCATTATCGCCTACCGGAGGCGGTTCATCGCCGGTTACGGCGACGGACTGCCTATACGCGTAAATACTCCTGCTTGCCGCCGAGCCAGCGCTCCAGGTGCCGCTCGGCGACCGCGGGCTGATCGCGCAAAAGATCATGCGCCGTATTGCGCGCCGCCTCCAGCAGGTCCAGATCGGTCTCAAGATCGGCAAAACGCAGCATCGGCACGCCGCTCTGGCGGGCGCCCAGCAGTTCGCCGGGACCGCGCAGATGCAGATCATGGCGCGCGATTTCGAAACCGTCGCTGCTTTCGAAAATAATCCTGAGCCGCTCGCGCGCCAGTTGCGACAACGGCTGCTGGTAGAGCAGGATGCAGGTGCTTTTTTCGCTGCCGCGCCCGACCCGGCCACGCAACTGGTGCAGTTGGGCTAGCCCCATGCGTTCGGCGTTCTCGATCACCATCAGCGTCGCGTTCTGCACGTCGACGCCGACTTCGATGACCGTGGTCGCCACCAGCAGCTGTATCGCACCGAGCTGAAACGACTGCATTACGGCGGCTTTCTCCGCTGAAGCGAGCCGGCCGTGAACAAGCCCGACCTTGAGTTCGGGGAAAGTCGCCGCAAGGCGCGCAAACGTTTCGAGCACCGTCTGCAACTGCAACGCCTCCAGCCGCCCGCGCGACGCGGGACGCGAAGCTGGCGCGGCGGCGACGGACTCCTCGATCAACGGACAGACCCAGTAAGCCTGGCTGCCGGCGACGCACGCATCGCGCACGCGCTGGATAACTTCATCGCGCCGGCTGTCGGTGACCAGCCGCGTCGCAACCGGCGAGCGGCCGGGCGGCATTTCGTCGATCACCGAGACGTCGAGATCCGCGTAATAGCTCATCGCGAGCGTGCGCGGGATCGGGGTCGCGCTCATCATCAGTTGGTGCGGCTGCGCCGTCAAACCGGGCCTGCCGCCTTTCAGGCGCAGCGCGAGGCGCTGGCGCACGCCGAAGCGGTGTTGCTCGTCGACGATCGCCAGGCCCAGATTCGCGAATTCGACCGCATCCTGAAACAGCGCGTGCGTACCGATTGCAATCTGCGCGGTACCGGCTGCAATCTCGGCGAGAATCGCATTCTTCTGCCGGCGCGCCAGATTGCCCGCCAGCCACACCACGTTGATGCCGAGAGCGCTTAACCAGCCCGCGAACTTGTTGTAATGCTGCTCGCCGAGAATTTCGGTCGGCGCCATGACCGCGACCTGAAATCCGTTCTCGATCGCCTGCAGCGCGGCGAGCGCGGCGACCACCGTCTTGCCGCTGCCGACATCTCCCTGCAACAGACGCTGCATCGGATGCGGCCGCGCCAGATCGCGGCTGATTTCAGCGGCCGCCCTGAGTTGGGCGCGCGTCAACGTGAAGGGCAGTTGCGCGAGCAGCTTGCGCGTAAAGCTTTCCTGCGCCGGCAACGGCGGCGCGCTGATCGTCTTGCGCCGATCGTAGTGGATGCGCATCGATAATTGCTGCGCGAGCAATTCGTCGAACTTGACGCGGCGCCAGGCCGGATGGGTGCGCTGCTGCAATGCTGTCTGCTCGGCGGCGGGCGGCGGGTGGTGCAGGAAACTGACGCTGTCGCCAAACGCCGGCAGACCGAGTTTGCCGAGCAGATCAGGCGGCAGGGTGTCGCCAAGATCGCTCTCAGCGAGCGCCTCGCGGGTCAGCCGCTGGAGATTGGCCTGGCTCAAGCCTGCCGTCGTCGGATACACGGGGGTCAGCGTTTGCGCCACCGGCATGTCCCCGCGCACGACGCGGTAGCGGGGATGCACCATCTCGGCCCCGAAAAATCCCTGCCGGATTTCGCCGAAGAGACGCACGCGCGTGCCGGGCGCGAGTTGCCTGACCTGACTCATGTAGAAATTGAGAAAGCGCATCACCAGCACGCCCGACTCGTCCTCGAGCGTGCACACCAACTGGCGCTTGGGCCGGTACTTGATCGCGTTGTCGGTGACCACGCCCTCAACCAGCGCCGTCGCGCCGTGCGGGGCTTCGCTGATCCGGTAGAGCCGCGTCTCATCGTCGTAGCGCGCCGGCAAATGCAGGACGAGATCGAACTCGCGATGAATGCCGAGCTTGTCAAGCGCCGCGATGATGGCTTTGCCGTGTTTCGCCAGCGAGGCGTGAAGCGTAACGGATGAGGGGTCGCTGCGCCGCGGTTTGGCGCTCTTCGCCGCCTTGCGCGTCACGCCGCCGACCTCATGCCGCAGTTAATATAGCCTGGGCGCCGGCCCGCGCGCCGCGCTTCGATCGCATGCATTGCTCGCTTCAGAATACCCCCATTTGGTCGCAACCGCGCAACTGCGCTATCATGAAGCCTGCACGTCCGGAGATCAATTGCCGGCGCGTCACCGGTCCGACATCCACTCGCGTGTGAATCCCGATGCCATTGCCAATTTCGAACGCCTGCTCGCCACGGGCCGCGATGGCGCTTTGCTGCGTTTCAGCCTCGGCAGCGAATACTTGAAAATCGACGCCCCAGCCGTTGCGGCAACACATCTCGAACAGGCTGTTGCGCTCGATCCCGGGTTTTCCGCGGCGTGGAAGCTCTACGGCCGCGCGCTGACCGCATGCGGCCGTTTTGAGCAGGCGCTCGCCGCTTACGCGAGCGGCATCGCCGCCGCGGAGCGCAAAGGCGATAAGCAGGCGGCCAGGGAAATGGCGGTGTTCGCCAAACGCATCATCAGGCAGCACGGACAACCGACGTAGCGCACGCATGTCAGCCGTCAATACGATCCGGCGCCTGATCACGGGCGCGCCACTCGACCCGCTCGACCCGGCCACCCGCAAGCACGTGGCGCTGATCGCGTTTTTCGCGTGGGTCGGGCTCGGCGCCGACGGCCTGTCTTCGTCCTGCTACGGTCCGGAGGAAGCGTATCTGGCGCTCGGCGGCCATACGCATTTCGGACTCTACCTGGCGGTCGCGATCGCGGTCACGGTGTTCATCATTTCGCTGGCTTACAACCAGGTCATCGAGCTGTTTCCGAACGGCGGCGGCGGCTATAAAGTGGCGACCAATCTGCTCGGTCCGCACGCCGGGCTGGTGTCCGGCGCCGCGCTGATCGTCGACTACGTGCTCACCATCGCGATTTCGATCGCCAGCGGCGCCGACGCGATATTCAGCCTGCTGCCGCTGAGCACGCATGGCTTCAAGATCGGGTTCGAGTTCGCCGCCATCATCGCGTTGGTAGCTCTCAACCTGCGCGGCATGAAGGAGGCGATCAAGTTCTTGCTGCCGATTTTTGTCGGCTTCGTCATCGTTCACGTGTTCCTGATTTGTTACGGCATCTACGCGCACGCCGAACGGCTGCCCGGACTCATCCCGGACACGCTCAACGAAAGCGCGGTGCTCGCGCGCGAGACGGGCTGGATATTCGTGGTATCGACGATACTGCTCGCCTATTCGCAGGGCGGCGGCACCTACACCGGTCTCGAAGCGGTGTCGAATAACGTCAACACGCTGGCCGAGCCGCGGGTGGCAACCGGCAAATGGACGATGTTCTACATGGCAACCTCGCTGGCCTTCACCGCCAGCGGCATCATGCTGCTCTACCTGTTGTGGGACGCAACGAAAATCCCCGGCCAGACGCTCAATGCGGTGGTGTTCAAGTCGATCATCGACCACTTCGATCTCGGCGGCAAGGTGTTCAATGACGGGGCGCTGGTCGGCGTTCTGATCCTTGAAGGCGGATTGCTGTTCGTTGCCGCCAACACCGGGTTTCTCGGCGGCCCGGCGGTGTTGTCCAACATGGCGGCGGACTCGTGGGTGCCGCGCCAGTTCCGTCAGCTGTCGAACCGTCTCGTCACCCAAAACGGCATCGTGCTGATGGGTGCTGCCGCGCTCGGGGTGCTGGTGTGGAGCAACGGCAGCGTCGCGCTGCTGGTGGTGCTCTACAGCATCAACGTGTTTCTCACTTTTTCTATTTCGTTGTTCGGACTGTGCGTCTACTGGGTAAAAAACCGCCGCACGGCGGGAAACTGGCTGTGGCGGTTCGTGCTGTCAGCAACGGGCTTGCTGGTGACCAGCGGCATACTCGCCATTCTCGTGTTCGAAAAATTCGGCACCGGCGGCTGGGTCACCATAGTGATCACCGGGCTCGTGATCGCGGTCTGCCTGGCGGTCCGCTGGCATTACAACGAAACGCGCGAACAACTGCGGCAGATCGACAAGCTGTTCTCGGGGCAACCGATGCAACAAGACAGCGCAAACCCGCCCGCGCTGGATGCGCAAAAACCGACTGCCGTGTTTTTCGTCGGCAAGAACCGCGGCGTCAGCATGCACGCCCTATTGTGGGTGCAGCGGCTGTTTCCCGATCATTTCAAAAATTTCATTTTCCTGAGCGTCGGCGAAGTCGACGCCCAGAGCTACGACGGGCAAGGCGCGCTGCGCACGCTGCGGTATGAAATCGAAAATTCACTGCGCTATTACGTCAATTTCTGCCACGGCCACGGACTCGCCGCCAAGTCCTGCCTCGCGTTCGGCACCGACCCGGTCGAGGAATTGATCAAGCTCGCCGACGAGGTGAGCCGCGAGTTCCCCACGGCCGTGTGTTTCGCGAGCAAGCTGATTTTTGCCAAAGAATCTTTTTTTACGCGCTGGCTGCACAACCAGACGGCGCTCGCCATACAACAACGCCTGCATATCATCGGGCAGCAGATGGTGATTCTGCCCATGAAAGTCGCCTAAATCCCGTAAAGCCGGACCGCGGAGCGGCCGGTTTACGTGCGCGGGTTGGAGCGGACAGACTAACTGCGCTGCCGCTCAACCCGCGCCTGGCGCGCGCGAGTGGCGGGTCAAGACGGCAGTTTGAGCACGTACTTGGCAAGGATGTTGCGCTGGATTTCGCTGGTGCCGCCGTAGATCGTGCCCGGGCGCGCGTAGTAAAACGGGCTCAGCACGTCCACCTGCGTGCCGTCGATGGCGAGTTCGCCGGGCATGCAGCCGTATTCCTGCGCGGTTTCGAGCAACAGATCGGTCAGCCGCTGCCACGATTCCATCGCCCAGATCTTGAGCATCGATACGTCCTGGCCGAGTTCGTCGCCGCGCTTCACGATTTCCACGTAGCGCGCGTAGAGCGATCCCAGGTCGGCGAGATCGAGCTTCAATGCGGTGAACTTGTCGACGAATCCGCTATCGTCGAACAAGCCTTTCGCGCGCGCCAGTTGTTCGAGCCGTTTTAACGCGTACTGCGGCCGGCGCGGGCTGCCGATATTGACGCGCTCGAACGACAGCAGCGCCTTGGCGACGGTCCAGCCCTTGTTGAGACCGCCGACCAGGTTGGCCCGCGGCACGCGCACGTTCTCGAAAAACACTTCGCAGAACTCCTCGTGCCCCGCGATATTGCGGATCGGCCGGATGGTGATCCCCGGCGACGTTGCGTCGATCAAGAGAAAGCTGATGCCTTCCTGCCGCTTGCCCTCCTTGCTCGTGCGCACCAGCGTGTAGAGATGCGTCGAGTCGTGCGCAAGTGTCGTCCAGATCTTCTGGCCATTGACGATGAAGTCATCGCCGTCGGGGATTGCCGAAGTGGCAAGACTCGCGAGATCGGAGCCGGCGTTGGGCTCGGAGTAGCCCTGCCCCCAGATGTGCTCGCCTGACAGTATCTTCGGCAGGTAATATTTTTTTTGCGCGTCGTTGCCGTATTTCATGATGACCGGCCCGACCTGCACGATGCCATGGTCGGGCACGCGCGAGACGCCGTACTGTTCGCTCTCTTCCAGGAGGATGAGCATCTTGCCGGTGTCGAGCCCCATGCCGCCGTATTCGCGCGGCCAGGCGGGCGCGACCCAGCCGTGCTCCGACAGCTTCCGGTACCACTCCATCATCTCGGACAAGCGCGCGCGACGCACGATGTAGCGCAGGTGCGGCGGATAATGCGCGGCGAAGAAACCGCGCACCTCGGCGCGGAACTCTTCGTCGGAAAGCGTGTTGAAATCGGGCGCCTGCATGGGGTCTCCCTGATTATTCAGATTGTCCCGCGGACAGTTCGGCGTAGCGCCGGCGGTGCAGCGCGGCGTTGCCGAGCCACGCGGACAACGTCATGGCGCGCTTCAGGTACAGGCCGGCGTCATACTCGTCGGTGAAGCCGATCGCGCCGTGGATCTGGATGGCTTCGCGCGTGATGCGCAGGGCCGCCTCCGAGCAGCGCGCCTTGACCCGGCTCGCCATCACGCTTTTTTGGGCGGGGGACGCGGCGGAATCAAACAGGGCGACGGCGTCATCGAGCACCGCGGACGACAGTTCACGCTGGATGTGCAGGTCCACCGCGCGATGCGCGAGCGCCTGGAAGCTGCCGATCGGTTTGCCGAACTGCACGCGCGTTTTCATGTACTCGATGCTCATGTCGAGCGCGCGGCCCATAACGCCGGACATTTCGGCGCCCGCCATCACGAGCGTCGTGTCGAGCGCGGCCTGCAGCGCGGCAGCGGCCGTGGCGGGGGACGCGAGCATGCGGTCCTTGGCGACGATTGCGTCGTTCAATTGCAGACGGCCGCTGAAACGTCCATCGGCAAGCGGCTGCAGATCGAGTGTTGCGCCAGCCGTGTCGGCGGCCAGCCAGAACAACGCCGTGCCGTCGGGCGTCTGCGCCGAGACAACGAATCCGTCGGCGCCCGCCGCGCCGGCAATGAAATCCTTGCCGCCGTTGAGTTTGTACGCCGCCTCGAATGGCTGCGCGCGCGTGGCAACCGGGTCCGGATTGATGGTGCCCGCGCGCTCCTGCCACGCAAGCGCGGGAATCAGTTCTCCGGCGACAAGTCCGGCCAGCAGTTCCTGCTTCAACGCCTCGTTATCGCTGCGCGCGATCGCGCCGACTGCGAGTACCGCCGCGGCGGTCAACGGTTCCGGGATCAGCGCGCTGGCGGTGCCGGCGGCAACGATGGCCATCTCCGTGCAGCCCAGGCCCAGTCCGCCGTACTGCTCCGGCACCAATATGCCGAGCCAGCCAAGTTCCGCCATCTGTTGCCACACCGGCCGATCAAACCCGGGTGCGGCGCCGCGCAGCCGGCGCACGCGCTTGATATCGGTGCCGCGCGCAACGAAATCGGCAACGCTGTCGTGCAGCATGCGTGCCTGGTCGCTACCTGCTGTCGCAGTCGAGGCTTGCGTGGACAAACTTCTTCTCCCCTGGATTGTTGTCTTGAATGCCGCTATGCGGGTTATTTTTTGTGCGCTGCGCCAGTCACGGCCGCGAGCAGTTTCCCGGCGTGCGCGCTGCTGACTGATGCGCGCACCAGAATATCGGTCGCGCTGGCCGCCTGTTTGTAATAGCTCTGGTTCCATTCGAGGTTCGAGTTCACGCTGGTGCCGTCGAAATTCAGCCCGCCGTAGATACCCTTGGACCGGCTGTAGGAAACGATATCCGATTGAATCGATGATTTGGCGCCGGCGCCGACGGGACCCGCGGCCACACCGACGTCGGCGCCCAGCTTGAACGAGCCGCCCAACAGCGAGTTGAGCCCCTTGTCGGTCATCACCAGCATGACCGCTTCGGACACTTCGATGCCGGCCTGAAAACCGACGCTGCCGGTGACCAGCGTATAAAACGCCGGCCCGCCCCATTTGCCGGTCTTGGGGTCGGCGGCAAGCAATACCGCGCGGCCGCCCGAGCCGCCGAAAATGAATCCCGCCTTGAGTATGGAAGGCGCCACCAGCAAGGCTTTTGCGCGGCTGATGTTCTGCTGGATCCACGTCATGTCCGGATCGCGCAGAAAGTTGTCGAATGTTTTTTCTGCGGCGACGACGAGCTTTTCCTGGTCGGATTGCGCGACTGCGGTCGACACGGCGCCGGCGGTGCCTGCGATGATGACCATGATCTGTGCGATAACGCGACGGGCGCTGGAACTAAAATGCATGGCGGTCTCCGATCAAACAACGGCGGGCATGATAGCGGCCCTGTCCACGGGTCTGCATAATCAGCTTACCATGACAGGCGCGCATGCGGCACGGCCGCCGGCAGGCGTGACCCGCGAATGAATCGGCGGATTGTGGAACCGGTTGATGACGTAGCAGCGATGAATCAGCCTCACACCGGCTTGCGGCGCTGAGGCTTGGCGCCGCGTTTCGTGTCGGCTTTGCCGGCTTCAATCCGCGGCGTTGCCGAGCCCGTCCACGTGAAGCGCCAGGCGCCGCCCCGGCGGACGTTGCCGACGACCGCCGGCCGGAAGCACGCGAGATTGGTACCTGTCCGGCGTCGCGCCGCGGGGTAAATTACGCCGACCGAACCGGCGTCCAGCAGCCTTTCTGCCAGCCGCTGCGAGGTGACGTAGCTGCGTGGGTCGAGGCAGCGCACGAAGCGGGCATCGTCCCTGAGATCGTGGAACTCGCTGCTGAAGTCGGCGAGCAGCGCCTCGTAGGTGACGCTGTCATCGAAGCGGCCGATTTCCTGATACTCGACGGTCTTGTGGAACGCGACTTCAGCAAGCGCCGTTTCGATTTCGAGCGAACAGTACCACGCGCCGCGATCGGGGCCGTTGAAACGGCCGCCCTCGGGACGCGCATAAGTGTAGGCCGCGTTGACGATCCGGAAATTCGGTACGCCGAAAACGAGTTCGTCCACGCCGATACCCGGCAGCAAGCCGCGTTCGCCGCGCAACCGCTCGTTGGTGGCGTTGTCCAGATCGAAGAGGTCGGCAAGGTGCGCTGCGTCCTCCGCGAGACCGGCAAGCACAGAGTCTTCGCGCGCGGCGAACCGCGACGGAATCAGCCGCAAGGTGTCGAACTCGCGAACCAGCGTGGTGCGGGGCAGCGCCGGGCTCACACCCCGCCCCGCCGCGCATCGAGAAGCTTGCGGACGGTCTGCATCGCCATGAGTCCGCCCGCGAGCATGTAGGCGAGCGGCGCCTTGCCGGCGAAGATGGCGTTGCTGTTGGGAAGGCTCGCCCACTCGTCGGCGAGCTTGTCACCGTAGAGGATGTGCAGGGCCTTGTAGATGCCGACCAGATAGGAAATCCGCGTGATGCGGTCGACATCGAGGATGCGCTCCGGGTTTTTCTTCCACTCGTAGTAGGCGCTGCTCGAGAGGCCGCCGAGGAGCTCGCGGGCGTCTTCGTCGCGCAGCTTCCAGCGCACGACTATCCTGAAGAAACCGCGCAGCGCGGAGCGCGACAGCCGCTCGCGTTCGGCCTTCGAGTTAAGGTCGACCAGCGGCGCGGGAGCGAAGCGGCTGGCCGGATAGGCGAATGGAATGGCGCTCAAGCGGTTCTCCTTTTACGGATAGATTACGCTCCGCTTCCGGAGAATGCAAGCGGCACCCCCTGCACGCGTCACCCGCCGTCCGCAGCCGGGGAACCGTCGCCTCCCTCCCGGTTTATCGTGCGGCGCCTGGAGGCAATTCACGCCAGATCGTCACCACCGGCATTGCCGCCCGCGTCAGCCACCTCAATGGCTTCATCTGCTCCGCTGCCGTCGTAGTAGTTATTGATAACCGTGTTGTCGGCCACCGGCGGCACCGTGTTGGCGGCAGCAGTTGCGCCACCCGCGCCGCTGTGCTGGCCCATCAGGTTTTGGATGCCATGAAACAGGAACGAACCCGCGACGACGCCGGCAGCCGTCGTGGCGACAGTGCCCAGGATACCTGACCCCCATGACGAAGCCGCGCCGGCAGCAGGGGCCGGCGCTTGCGCGCGTGGCAGGGTAGACATGCCCATCGCGGGCGCCGCAGGCGCGGAAGTCACGGGAGTCGCGACCGGCTTCCCCCACGCGTTGGCATCGTTCATGAAGCTGCTCGGAGCGCCCGAGCGCGCGCTTTCCAGTTCGGCCTGCACCTGATCGAGCCGGCCCTTCATCGTCTGCAGCGCATGCTCCAACTGCATTGCCCGCTGGACCAGCAGATAGCCCGCGTCCGGCTGGCGCGTACACGCCTCCCGGACCAGCGCATCGGCCTCGGCGTCCTTCTGGCTCGCCTGAACCTGCGTGAGTTGCTGAAGAAAAAGATTGAGTTGCTCGCGTTCCGGGAGATTCATGGCGTGACCTCGGGTAATTGGAAAAGCCCCCCGTAGGACCGGGGCGCCTGAAATCGGTTCAGCAGGAGTGTAAGCCCGCGCAGGCCCTCGGCGTCAACTTGCCCACGTCACTGCCAACCCTTGCAACCAGGATTATCGAAGGAAAACACGGCGGGAATTTACGGCCGCGGGCCACGCAACAAGCAGGCGTTAATAAACCAACAGCGTGAT
>JAYWDM010000127.1:0-7189 GCA_043779885.1 Betaproteobacteria bacterium
ACCCCGGATAAATACCGGGAGGCTCTGGTAATCAATGTTTCCAGCTCGACCGCGATCGAAACAGGCGCTGCCGTCGAAAGCATCGCGCGCAAGCTCGGCAACGGGGACGAATCCAAGCGGGTCAAGACGCGGCAAGGGTCCGCATGATAATCGCGGCGAAGATCGTTTCCATCGGCTTATAGTTTTTGTCCAGCCCCGTCTGGACTGCCGCAAAATACTTTTTCTTTTGCTCATCGGCCACCAGGCTGAAATCGAGCAACGGTAGGACTACTGCAAAATCGCAACTCTTGTGGGATTGATTGCACAAAATTTAGTCAAGCCACACCCGGGCGTGCATAGCACTTTCGCCTCTCACCCCTCCAGTAGCGCAGGCGACCCGCCTGCAGTCCGCTTCCGGCGCCTAACTCCGCCTTCGCGAAGCCCGATCCGCATATTTACCTCAGGGAACTTACACTGAGTCGCTTTATTCGCGGGTGGCGCGCAAACAACTCGATACAAAGTATGCAGCACGTTCCCTCTCCCCTTGCGGGAGAGGGGCAGGGTGAGGGGAGACTGCGAGCCCCGTTCACCCTCACCCCAGCCCTCTCCCATCAAGGGAGAGGGGGCGCGGGTGGTCTCACCCGCACCAAAGCCAGATGCACTAATTTTCGATAAGACTCTCGGATTCCGGGTCACGCCCGGAATGACGAATCTCTTGAATTTCGCGATCGATTAAGCCGCTGCCCGCCGCACGATCAGCGCATCAACAACACGCGCGCCGGCGCCGCGCTCCAGGACGGTCAGCGGATTGATATCCACTTCGGCGATTTCGTGTCTGAAATCATGCGCGAACCACGACAGCCTGACGATCAGGTCGCACACGACTTCGATATCGCGCGGCGGCATGCCGCGCACGCCTTCGAGCAATTTGTATCCGCGCAGTTCGGCCAGCATCGCGCGCGCATCCGCGAGCGTGACCGGTGCGACGCGGTAGCTCACGTCGCGCAGAACCTCGATGTGGATGCCGCCCAGTCCGGCGGCGACCACCGGACCAAACACGGGGTCCGTGATCACGCCGAGCATCATCTCCACACCCTGCGGCACCATTTCCTGCACCAGCACTCCATTGCATTGCGCGTCCGGCGCGTAACGCGCAGCGGCTGCCATTACGTCGAGGTATCCCTGCTTGACAGCGTCGTCGCCAATTAACCCGAGCCTGACGGCGCCGGCGTCGGTTTTGTGCGGAATGTCGGCGCTGTCGATCTTGAGCGCAACGCTGCCGATTATTTCCCTGGCATAAGCAACGGCTTCGGCGGGATCGCGCGCGAGCCTTTCGCGCGTGACCGGAAATCCGTATTCGGCCAGCACGAGCTTCGCTTCGCGTTCCGTCAGCGTGCTGCTTCCACTACCCAGCTTGTCGCGCGCCACCTGCATGGAGATGCCGTCCGGCCGCTGCGGGACGTCCGCCTTCTGCCGGTAGGCGGCGACCCGTGCCCCGAAATCCATCGCCGCCCGCATCGACCGCAGACACGGCAGCGCATCGCGATAAACCGGAACACCCGCGGCAACCAGATCCTCCGCCGTGGGCGCGGCATCATCGGTGCATGCGCCAACCCAGATCATGGCCGCCGGCTTCCGGCAGTTGCGTATGAATTCAACGCCGCTTTCGATCTGCTTACGCGAAACGAACGCGAAGATCGGCGCGACGGCATCGATGTTCGGATCGTCGGCGATCGTGTTGAGCGCGCGGCTGAACATGGCGGGCTCGCCGGTTGCCAGTGAAGTCAGATCGCTGGGGTTCAGCACCTTGCTGCCGTAACCCGGCAGCATGCCGCTCAACACCGCCTGGGTTTCCGGCGTGTATTCCGGCCAGTCTATGCCCTGGTCGGCGCCCATGTCGGCGAGATGAACGATGTTGCCGCCGGTGGCCGCGACCGACGCGACGCGCCGGCCTGTGGGCCAGCGCCGCTTGCGCAGCAGTATCGCCGTCTCGTAGAGCTCATTGCAGGTGTTCACGCCGATCAGGCCGTATTGCCTGAACGCGGCCTGGTAGATGTCGTCCACCCCTGCGAGCGCGCCTGTGTGCGAGGCGGCCGCGCGGCTGCCCGCTTCGGTGCGGCCGAGCTTCAGCACCACGATCGGCTTCTCGCGCTCGAGCGCTTCGCGCGCCACCGCCTCAAGCTTGGCGCCGTCCTTGAAGCCTTCGATCGCCATCAGGATGATGTCGGTGGTGTCGGACCGCAGCATGAAGCGCGCGAAGTCGAGCGTGTCAAGGTCCGCTTCGTTGCCGCAACTGGCTTCGTAACTGACGCCCAGGCCCGCCATTTGCGCGCGCCACATGACGGTGATCTGGCCAAGCCCGCCGCTGTGGCTGATGACGCCGACGTTGCCGCGCGCGCCGCGGGCGCGGCCAATGGCGCCGGTGGACGTCATCGCGAAATTGTCGACGAAGTTGATCACGCCGTTGCAATTGGGCCCCATGATGCGCATGCCCGATGCGCGCGCGAACGCAATCAGCCGCGCCTGACGTTCGCGTCCTTCAGGCGTCGCGGTTTCCGCGAACCCGGCGCTGTATACCGTGACGAACGGCACGCCGCGGGCGGCGCAGTCCGCGAGGATGTCGAACACCCGCCCGGTGGCGACGATGATGCCGACGTGATCGGGTGTCTCCGGCAGATCCTTGACGCCCGCATAGCACGGCAACCCGTAAATTTCCTTGAGGCGCGGATTGACCGGATAGATTTTTCCCGCGTAGCCGAACTTGAGCATCGCCCTGAATACGCGGCCGCCGAAATTGGACGGATGGTCGGTGGCGCCGACCAGGGCGACTGAGCGGGGTGCGAAGAGGCGCGCGAGGTCGGTTTCCTCCGCGACAGTCGTTGATATGTTCACTGTACTTCTCGGTTGGAATTGATATATCGAGTATTACGAATGCGGGCAAAACTGGGCGCCCTCATCCCCACCCTTCTCCCCGGGGGAGAAGGGCTTGCACACCACCGCCGCTTCAGGCGGCGAGACCGCTCGCGGTACCGACCATGGTCTTGATCCCGTGCTGGCTTTCACACCAGAACTCCACGGTGATCCGCGTTAGCGGGCCTTCCGTTTCCTTGCTCCTGACCGCGCCGCGCATGGTCAGCGTGTCCCCGGCCAGCACGGGCTTGATAAACGCCGCGCTGATTTTGCCGCCTTTGACGAACCCCTCGCCGAGAAAATCCACCATCATCTGCGACACATAGGCGGTCGACATCAAGCCCTGCGCGAGCGGCGCCGCAAAGCCCTTTTTCTTCGCCCACTCGGCGTCGGTGTGGATCGATTTGGGGCGCACGCCCGAATAGCAATCGATCTGCCGCTGCGCGATGGCCTTTACTCGCGGCGCCAGCTCTTCGCCGATCTGGATGGAATCTGCTGCTTTGAGTCCCATGGCTGCCCCTTAATCCTTGAACAGCATCTGCGTGAACTGACCCCGCGTGTGAACGGCGCCGGTTTCCTCGTTCCGGGTGCTGAATTCAGTCACCATGTAATGGCGGCCGCGCTTCTCGAATTTGTCGATGACCTTGCCATAGGAACGCACGCGCATGCCGACGCGCAGCGGCTCGACGAATTCGAACTGCATCTTCGCGTGCAGTCCGGCCGGCACGATGAACTTGCCGTGCCGCATCAGCAGCGCCTGATTGCCAAGCAGCACCGGGTGCGTAATCGTGCCGCCAAAGGGCGAGTCTTCGAAATACCACGGATGGTGGTCGTCGACGGCGTAGGCGAACGTTTCGACGTCTTCCGGCTTGATCAGAAAGTCGTCGGACATGAACTCCTCGCCGACGCGCACCGCGTCATACGAAATCATTTTGAATTCGATCATGGTGCCTGTCTCCTAATACATGAATTGCCCGCCATTGACATGGATGACCTGCCCGCTGATGTACGACCCGCTGTCACCGGCGAGGTATACGCAGGCCATCGCGATGTCGTCGACGCGCCCGATTTTTTTCATCGGGATCTGGGAGAGCCGCATTTCGCGCCAGTTCGCGGGGTACTGGCTCCAGTCGCGCGTGGTCTCGATCGAACCCGGGGACACCGTATTGGCGGTGATTCCATCGGCCGCAAACTCGACACCTATCGCCTTGGAAAACGCGTGCACGCCGGCTTTGCAAACCATGTTGTGGGCACGGAACGGAATATGGCCCTGGAAGCCGTCTTCGCCGGAAATATGTATGAAGCGCCCCCATTTCGCTTTCTGCATGCCGGGCAGCGCCGCCCGCGCGAGATAAAAAGCGGAACTCAGGTTCGATCTGAGCGTGGCGTCCCAGTCTTCCAGCGAAATCTCGTGAAAAGGCTGGTGCAGCCTGACCGATACGTTGGAGACGGCGATATTCAGCGCGCCGAATTTGTCCTGCGCCAACTTGACCATGTTGGCCACGGCTGCGGCGTCACCGACATCCGCAAGGCACGCCATCGCCTTGCCGCCTGAGTCCTCTATCTCCTGCACGACTTTATCGATGGCGCCCTGATTGCGATGCCCATTGACGACGACATTGGCGCCCGCGCGCGAAAAATGCAGCGCAATGGCCTTGCCGATGTTCTGACCCGACCCGGTAACAAGAGCGGTCCGCCCGGCGAGCGGTTTGCCCGGATCAACGTGGCTTGCGGTGGTAACAGACACTCCTCACTCCTTCATTTTTTTCGACGCCGGCGCAAATACCGCTTCAGCCGCCGCGCTATGCATGCAGTGCAAAAAGCTTTATCACATCTTTCCCGATATCACCAGCCTGCTCGAAACTCCACAGTCTGTGCAGGATTTTCCCGCACCGGGTTGCGTCCCCATGCGCGCGGAACAGTTCACGAAACTTTTCCTCCACCTGCGCATCGTCCATGGGATTCCGGTAGTGCCCTTTTGGGTATTTGATCTCCTGCGCAAGTACCTCGCCCGAGGACATGCGGATACTCAGGCGGCTCGGCGCCGCTTGCGGATATTGCGCGGACATCGCGGCGTCCGCGCTGACTTTTACCTTGCGCATGAGGTCAACGACCGCCGGATCCGTCAGTCGCTCAGGCGCGAAGGAGCGCGCCGTGATCTCGCCGTCCAGCAAGGCAATGGCGATGACATACGGCATGCTGTGATCGGCCGTTTCGCGCGTGGCAGGCGCCCAGCGCGTCGGGTCGTTGCCCATCATGTTGACGGCCGCCTGGTACGCTTCGACGTGAATTTCGCCGATATCCTGCAGGCGCACGCGCGGCCGCAGGTCGATCGCGCACAATGCCGCGGACTGCCCGTGGTAACAGATCGGCAGACTTTTGAGGTGGGTCTGCTTGATCATGTGCACCGCGCCGGGGGCGGTGGGCAACGGCCATGCGAACTCGCCGAGTACATTCCACAGCCCCGCCTTGCCCTCGAACACCGCGGACGGCCCGGTAAAGCCTTCACGCGCCAGCATCGCCGCGAACACCGCGTTGCGCGCGGCGTTCGCGCCGGCGCAACCTTTCCAGCTGGACAGATCGCCGTGCCGGGTTTGCCGCAACGCCATGTTCGGCGTCAGCGCGAGTGCCACCGCATGCCCCATCTGCTCACGCGACAGACCCAGCAGCTTGCCGGTCCCCAAAACACTTCCCAGTACGGCGTAGAGCGGCTGATCCCAGCCCTTGGCATATATCTCAACCGCGTCGTTCAGGCTGCAATAGACGTCATAGGCGAGCGTAATCGCATTGATCGTTGCCGCGCCGCCGGCGCCGATGGATTCGCCGACCGCCAGAATGGCGGAAATAACGTCACTGGGATGCCCGCCGCCCTTCCCCAGATACGTGTCACTGATATCCAGGAATCTGAACATCACCCCGTTGGCGAACGTGGCGGCCTCCGGTGTGGATTGCAGATCGCTGCCCCAAACCGTCGCACCCGGCGTTCCGCTCGAGCGTTTTGCGATCGCCCGCGCCATGCGGCATAACGGCTCGTCATAGGCACCCATCGCGCAGGCGAATGTATCGATCAGACGGCGCTTGCATTCGTGTATGGTTTCTTCATCAAGCGCGCTGTACTCCGCGTTCAATGCGAAATCGACGAGCCGCCCGGTGGTAGCATCCATGCAGTCCCCTTGAGAGTTCATGCCAAAAGCATTGTCGAACCCGCTTCACCTGCCGGCCGCGTATTCGCATTCCCGGAGTGTAGCGCGAGTGGCGCATGCCGTGCAGCCCCGCGCGCGGCGGCGGCGGTGCCGGCGACCCGTCATGCTATAGTCGCCGGACAACGAACGCCGGAGGAGCTTGATGATGGACGCGGCCCGCGCGGCGTCACCGCGGACGATGCTCGACAGGATCTGGGCGCAGCATGTCATCGTGCCGCGGCCGGGTGGCGAAGAACTGATGTTCGTCGATCTCAACCTCCTGCACGAAGGCGGGACGTTTTTCGCGTTCGATCAGTTGCGCGCGGAAGGCCGCAAAGTGCGCAAACCGCAACTCACGCTGGCGGTCACGGACCACTACCTGCCGAGCCTGAATCGCAAGGCGGGTGTTGCGGCCATCCCCAATCCGGCGATCCGCAACGTCGTCGAGTGGCTCGCCGAGAACACGCGCGAGTTCGGCATCGAGCACATTGGGCCGGACGATCCGCGCCAGGGCATCATTCACGTGATCGCGCCCGAGTTGGGACTCACGCAACCGGGCCTGCTCATTGCCTGCTGCGACTCCCACACCGCGACGCAGGGCGCGCTCGGCGCGCTGGCGATGCCGATCGGCCAGTCGAACCAGTTGCGCCACGTGCTCGCGACGCAGACGTTGTGGCAGAAGAAACCGCGCCAGATGCGCATCACCATAGACGGGACGCCCGGCGCGCACGTTACCGCCAAGGACATCGTGCTCGCGATCATCGCGCGCATCGGCATCGGCGGTGCTGCCGGCCACGCGGTGGAGTACTGCGGGTCGACGATCCGCGCCATGTCGGTCGAAGCGCGGCTGACGATATGCAACATGTCGATCGAGGCGGGCGCGCGCATCGGCATGATCGCGCCGGACGATACGACTTTCGAATACCTGAACGGCCGGCCGCATGCGCCGCAGGGCGCGGACTGGCCGCGCGCGCTCGAATACTGGCGCACCCTGCCGTCGGATGACGATGCGCGCTTCGACCGCGAACTCGCGCTCGATGCCGCCGCACTGGCGCCGATGGTGAGCTGGGGCACGAGCCCGGAGGATTCCGCGCCGATCACGGAACGCGTACCCGACC
>JAYWDM010000128.1:0-18268 GCA_043779885.1 Betaproteobacteria bacterium
GGCACGCATTGGCGCTGGCGACGAGCCAGGACCACAAGCGGCTCCTGGACGGCGACGCCGGCCCGAACACCGGCGGCATGGGCGCCTATTCACCGGCGCCGGTCGTCACGCCCAGCGTGCACGCGAAAGTGATGCGCGAAATAATCCAGCCGACGCTCGCCGGCATGGAGGAGGACGGGACGCCATTTGTCGGCTTCCTTTATGCGGGATTGATGATAGGCAAGGACGGCCAGGTGCACGTGGTCGAATTCAACTGCCGCCTGGGCGACCCGGAAACCCAACCCATCATTCTGCGTCTGAAAAGCGATCTGCTGCCGCTGGTTGAGCATGCGCTCGCCGGCGAGCTCGACAAAATCGAGGTCGAGTGGGATCCGCGTGCCGCGCTGGGCGTCGTGCTTGCCGCGCAGGGCTATCCGGAAACGCCGCGCAACGGAGATGCGATCAGCGGCCTGCCCGCGCCGGGCGACGACTATCACGTTTTTCACTCCGCTACCGCGCTCGCCGGCACCCAGGTCGTGGCGAACGGCGGACGTGTACTGTGCGTGACGGCGCTTGGCCATAACGTCAAGACGGCGCAACGCCGGGCGTATGAGATCGCGGGGCAGATACATTTTGCCGGCATGCAAATGCGCCGCGATATCGGATTTCGCGCAATCCAGAACCAGCGGCGTTGACACGGCGCCGGTCGCGTATCCCCGGCGCACCGCATGCTAAAATCGGCCGCCATTGCGCGTGGCGCACACGCGACATCAAAATGAATACTTTGTTGCACACAAAGTCGGGTCCGTGCGTTGCGCACGCGAACTCCGGGAGAAAATCAAACCATGGCGAACACGAGTCCGGCGAAAAGCCTGAACGTTCCCGCAAGCATGCAAGCCCGGGTGCGCGGCGATCCGGATGAATTGAAGCTCGTCGAGAAACGCGTACCGCACCCCGGCGCCGCCGAAGTGCTGTTGCGCATCGATGCGGTCGCGCCGGCGTTCCTGTCAGCGCGGGATTTCGGCCGGTCAGGCGCGAAGGAAAACACCGGACTCGCGTTGGTCATCCAGGCGCCGGGCCTCAAGAAAAGCCCGCACTGACGCGATGTCCGCCGCCGCAATTCCCGTCGACCCCGCGGCGGTCAAAAGCTATCTGACCGGATTGCAGGACCGTATCGTCACGCGGCTCGCGGCGATCGACGGCGGGGCTTTTCGCGCCGACTCGTGGCAGCGTCCCGAAGGCGGTGGCGGCGTCACCCGCGTCACCGAGGAAGGCGGGGTGTTCGAGCGCGGCGGAGTCAACTTTTCGCACGTGACGGGCCGGACGCTGCCGCCGTCGGCAACCGCGTCGCGCCCCGAGCTTGCCGGGCGCGCATGGGACGCGCTGGGCGTATCCCTCGTGCTTCATCCGCGCAATCCGTACGTGCCGACCGTCCACATGAACGTGCGTTTCTTCATCGCGCATGCGCCGTCCGCTGTCGCGCCGTCCGCATGGTGGTTCGGCGGCGGCATGGATCTGACGCCGTACTATGGATTTGAGGAAGACGCGATCCAGTTCCACCGTGCCTGCCGCGCCGCGCTGAGTCCGTTCGGCACCGATCGCTATCCGCAATACAAGAAATGGTGCGACGATTACTTCTATCTCAAGCATCGCCAGGAGCCGCGGGGAATCGGCGGCATTTTCTTCGACGACCTGAACGCGCCGGATTTCGCCGGCTGCTTCGCGCTGCAGCAAAGCGTCGGGGACAGTTTCCTCGACGCATACGTGCCGATACTCGAACGCCGAAAAGACACGCCGTACGGCGAGAGCGCGCGCGACTGGCAGGCCTATCGCCGCGGACGTTATGTCGAGTTCAATCTCGTGTGGGACCGCGGCACGCTGTTCGGCCTGCAATCAGGCGGGCGCACCGAATCGATCCTGATGTCGCTGCCGCCGGTGGTGAAATGGCGCTATGACTGGCAGCCCGCGCCAGGCAGCGCCGAAGCCAAGCTCTACAGCGACTTTTTGACCGGCAGGGACTGGCTCGCGGGTGCGTAAGTGCGATCGCCTGTTGCCAATCGCGCGGCAGCGCGGTTTTATCACTGCTTGAGCGACAGATAGCGCTGCAGCGCCGCGTGCACGTGGTTCTTCAGCAGCCGCACATTCACGGGCTTGTTCAGAAAACGGAAGATCTGCGCCTCGTTGATGAGTTCGATCACGAGCTCTGAATCCGACGCCGTGGTAACGACGATGGCGAGACTGTGCCGATTTTCATTCTTGAGAAGTTTCAACAGGCCGGTTAACTGCGCGTGGCCGGCGTCCAGGTCGGTCAGCACGACCGCAATTTCGCGTGACTGCATCACGGCGAGGGCCGCGTCGGCGCCGGCAGCATGGACTACCGGACACAAGGCACCGAGCAATTCGCGGGCAACGCGAAAAATCTCCTCATCCTGGGCGATCACCAGCACGCCCGCATCCATCTTGTGCGGCAGCGCGGCAGGCGCGGCCGCGGACTCGGCCAGCTGGAGCGCAATGGTGGCAGCCTCGGCGACGATGGTTTGCAGATTCATTTTGTCCCACGGCTTGCTGATGAACCGATAGACCTCGCCATCGTTGATCGAGCCGACGATAGCGGCCAGATCGGAGTAGCCGGTGAGCAGGATGCGCACGCTGCGCGGCGAAACTTCGCGCGACCGTCGCAGCAGCTCCACGCCCGGCATTACCGGCATGCGCTGGTCGCTGATGATGACATGGACCTGGAACTTGCGCATGAAGTCGAGCGCTTTGAACCCGTCGGTGGTGGTAAACACATGATAGCGATCGCGGAAAAGCGACTTCAGCGCGGTCAACACGCGTTCCTCGTCGTCGATCACCAGCAGCCGCGCTTTCCTGACGCCGATGTCGAGGGTGATCGCGCTTTCGCCGGCGGGTAACCGCGGCGTGTCGGCGTCCGCCGCTGCCGCGGGGACGGGGGACACGCTGGTGATCAGTTGTGCCGCCTTGAGCAGGGCAGCGCCGTCAGGCGCCGCGGTTCCCGCCTGCGCGGGGCCGCCGGCGGCTGCAGCGTGCAGTGAGGCAGCGATCGCTTCATCAAACGCCGCCGCGAACTCACGCGCGTTCTGGAACCGGTCCGCGGGTTGTTTGGCGAGCGCGGTGTGCAGTACCCGGTCCATCAGCGGCGACAGCCGCCAGTTCACCTGCGACGGATCGACCGGTGTCAGGTTGAGCACCTGTTGCATGAGAGTCGCCGCAGTGCCGGTGAAGGGCTTGCGCCCGACGAGCAATTCGTACGCGATTACGCCGACCGAAAACAAATCCGCCTGCGGGCCGACATCCTGGCCCAGAAACTGTTCAGGCGCCATGTAATGCGGCGTGCCGATCACGTCGCCCACGTGCGTGAGGTGGGATGATTCGATGCGCGCGATGCCGAAGTCGCTGATTTTGATGCGGCCATCGTTGTTGATCAGGATGTTCGATGGCTTGACGTCGCGATGGACCACGCCTGCGGCGTGCGCGTGCTGCAGGGCGTCGAGCAGCTGGCGGATGATTTCGCCGACCTCGCGCATGTCGTAGCTGACTTCCTGCCGCAGGTGCTCCGCCAGCGTCTTGCCGTTGACCAGTTCCATGACGATGTACGCGAGTTCGTCGTCCTCGCCGTAATCGTAGATCTGCACGATGTGCGGGTGCACGAGGCGTCCGGCCGCCCGCGCTTCATGCCGGAAGCGCTGTACCAAGTGCGTATGCAGCACAGCGTCCACGCCGACCACTGATTTGGATATCGCCTTGATCGCGACCGCGCGCGAGATGGCCGGATCGAATCCCCGGTAAACGCATCCCATGGCCCCGTGGCCGAGCACGCCCTGGATTGCGTACTTGCCGATGTTTTGCGGGTCTGCCATGGCGTGCCGTCAGGCTCCCGGGCCCGTTGGCGCCGGCGGCGTGAGCGGCAGCCACACCGTGAACGTGGTGCCGGCGCCGATTTTTGAGGCGACGTCGATGCGTCCGCCATGCTGTTGCACGATCTTGTATGAAATCGACAGGCCGAGCCCCGTTCCCTTGCCGACGTCCTTGGTCGAAAAAAACGGATCGAAAATTTTCGGCAGCACGTCAGGCGCTATGCCCGTCCCGTTGTCCGCGACCTCGATCGTGACGCCGTCACCGTCGCTTCGTGTCGTGAGTGTGATGACACCCTGCCCGGCACCCATCGCCTGGGCGGCGTTGGTCAGCAGGTTCAGAAACACCTGATTGATTTGCGACGGCGAGCACACGATAGCCGCGATGTCGCCGAAATGCTTGTTGACGGTAATCGATTTGAGCAGATGCCGGGCGAGCGCGAGCGTGCTGTTCAGGCCGTCGTTGACGTTAAAGCGGGTTACCTTGCTGCGGTCCAGCCGGCTGAAGTCCTTCAGGTTGCCGACGATGTCCGCCATCTGCCCGGTGCCGTACAGCCCGTCCCTGGCGAGACCGGCGAGTTCTTTTACGACGCCCTGTTGCCTGAGTTGCGCGATCTGCGCGGAGGTGAGCGCGAACTGCTGCGACAGCCCCTCGGCATCGTTGCCCGCGCGCAGCAGCGCAAGCAGTTTCTCGCAGTTATCGAGCGCGCTGCCAAGCTCCGGCAGCTTGTCGGCAACGACGCCCAGGCTGTTCTTCACGTAGGCGAGCGGCGTATTGATTTCGTGTGCGACTCCCGCCACCATCTGGCCGAGCGAGGACATTTTTTCCGATTGAATCAGCTGCGCCTCCGATTCCTTGAGGTGCTGTAACGCTTCCGACAACTCGCGCGTGCGCTCCGCGACGCGCTGTTCAAGGCCCAGGTTGGCGGCTTTCAGTTTGCCGCCAAGGTAGGCCAGCAGTATGAGCAGCGCGCCCGCGTAGGCGATCAGGTAGACGCGATAGCGCTCCTTGTCCTGCAGTGCGGCCTCCACCTCGCGGTTGATGAGGTAAGTCAGGTTGTCCAGGCGCGGGCCCGACGTGAGAAAGGCGAGCCTGACAAACAGCGCCGCGTCGGCGGACCGGGCTTGTTGCAGGGTTTGCACGGCGCGCTCGAGTTTTGCCGCGTCGTCGCGCAGGCTGTCCGGCGCCGCGCGCAGTTGCGCCCCCGCCGCGTCGAGCCCCGCGCGTTGTGCCTCCTGCGCGAACAGGTAATACTGGGGCGCGGCGACGGTCAGCGTGTTGAGCGCCTGGTCAAGCGCGGGCGGGCGCGATTTCAACGCGTTTGCCTGCGCGCCAAGTTCCGCGGCGCCTTTGAGCACGTCGCGCAAGGCGTTTTGGGCGGCGGCGTTTTCGGTTCTGAAGTTCTCGATAAGCACGGCTTTCTGCACCATCGCTTTCGTCAGTTCGGGCAGTCCGGCGCCGAGCGCGACACTGGAAGCATGTTCCATCGCCACGCTCAGGTTCTGCAGCGCTTTGCGTGCGGCAGCAGCGCGGTCGATCACGGGCAGTCCGGCGGCGGGGAGTTCGGAACGCACGCGCAGCAGATCAATGTCCCAGCGGTTGTCGATCTCTTTCAACTCGCGCAAAAATCCGAGAATTTCGTTTTGCTGACGCAGGTCGATAGCCTGCGTCCTGTCGTAAAGAAACGCCAGCAGGGCCGCCAGCGCGGCGGCCGCAACGCACAGCAATACGGTATGCAGGACTTCGGTTTTCGGCACGGGTCAGTCCTGTTCACCGAGATAAGCGTGCCGCACCTGCGGATTGGCCAGCAGCGCCTGCGCACTGTCGTGCAACGTTATTCCGCCGCTTTCCATCACGTAGCCGCGGTCGCACATTTCAAGCGCGCGCTTGGCGTTTTGCTCCACCAGCAGCGTCGTCACACCCGTCGCCGCAATGGCGCGGATCGTCTCGAAAATCTTTTGCACCATCAACGGCGCCAGGCCCATGCTGGGCTCATCGAGCAGCAACAGCCGGGGCCGGCTCATGATGGCGCGTCCGATCGCCAGCATTTGCTGCTCACCGCCGGAGAGCGTGCCCGCCGCCTGGCGGCGGCGTTCGGCAAGCCGCGGAAACAGCGCAAAGACGTGATCGCGATCGGCATGGATCTCCCGCTTATCATTGCGGCAATATGCGCCCATGGCGATATTTTCCTCGACCGTGAGGCGCGGGAAAACGCCACGGCCCTCGGGCACCAGCGCTATCCCCATAGCAACCAGCCGGTGCGACGGCATCGCCGTGATATCAGCGCCATTGTAAATGACGCGGCCCGCGGCGGGGCGTAAGAGGCCGGTCAGCGCTTTCAGGGTGGTGGTTTTGCCGGCGCCGTTGGCGCCAATCAGGCTGACCATCTCGCCCGCGTGCACGCAGAAATCGATGCCGCGCACCGCATTGATGCCGCCGTAGGCGACCCTTAACCCGTGTACCGAGAGCACCGGTTCACGGTTCCCGTCATGCGCGCTGTCGTCCGGCTCCGGCAAACGCGCGTCGCCTTTGCGTTGACTACGCAAGTGCGCCGCCCAGGTACGCCTCGATGACGGCGGGATCGCGCTGCACGTCGCCGGGCACGCCCTCCGCGATCATTTTGCCGTAGTCGAGCACGGCGATGCGGTCGCACAGCCCCATCACGAGTTTTACGTCGTGCTCGATAAGCAATATCGTCGTGCCGTCAGCGCGAATGCGCTCGATCAGTTCGCGCAAGGTCGCGGTTTCGGTCGCGTTCATGCCCGCCGCAGGCTCGTCCAGCGCGAGCAGTTTGGGCTCGGTCGCCAGCGCGCGCGCAATCTCCAGCCGGCGCTGGTCGCCGTAAGGCAGGTTGTGGGCGAGGTCGTGGCTGCGGGATGCCACACCGACGTACTCAAGCAGGCCGCCGGCATATTCGTGGATCGCGCGTTCCTCGGCGCGCGCGCGCGGCGTGCGCAACACGGCAGCGAGCACGCCTGCGCGCGTGCGCACATGGCGCCCGACCATCACGTTTTCGAGCGCCGTCATGTTGCGGAACAACCGGATGTTCTGGAAGGTGCGCGCGATGCCCGCCGTCGCGACCGCATGCGGCGCGGCGGTGTTCAGCGGCTTGCCGTCGAATGCGAACATGCCGCTGGTGGCCGGATAAAATCCGCTCAGCACGTTGAACAAAGTCGTCTTGCCGGCGCCGTTGGGTCCGATGAGGCCGTAAATTTCGCCGCGCCGGATCGTGAGCGTAACATCGGTAAGCGCATCCAGACCGCCGAAGCGTTTGCTGATCCGCTCGGCGGCGAGCAGGACGTCCGTGCGCTCGCTCATGATGTCGCCGCCTCCATGAAGCCAGGCACGAGTTTGAGTATCGAGTGTCGGCGTCTGGAAACATTCGCTTTGCCGTCGATCCCGCTGCGCGGGGCGCCTCGGAGGGTGGAAGAGGGACCCCTCTTGGGGATCTGACCCCGGAGAGGCGCAAGGGAGCAGCGTCGCCGTGCCTGATCAGCTCCACCGTCGCATCCCCGCACGGCGGGGCCCCTGCTCCGCGTTGCACTGATCCTCGCCGGGTAGCTCATGTTGTCGCCGCCTCCGCAGAGTTTGGCGCGAGTTTTTTGTATTGCGTGTCGGCGTCTGGAAACATTCGCTTTGCCGTCGATCCCGCTGCGCGGGTCCCTCGCCGGTAGCTCATGTTGTCCACTCCCGTTTGCGGATTTTGGATGGCCATAGACCGGCGGGACGGAACAGCATCATCAGGACCAGAGCGAGGCCGAACAACAGCATGCGCAGATCGGAGGGATCGATGAACACGCGCCCGAACCATTGGTCTTGCAGCGGGCCGACATAGCGCAGCGCTTCCGGCAGGGCCGTCAACAGTACTGCGCCGAGCACGACGCCCGGCACATTTCCCATGCCGCCGAGCACCACCATGCACAGGATCATGATCGAATCGAGCAGCGTAAAGCTTTCGGGGCTGATGAAACCCTGGAACGCGGCGAACAAGCCGCCCGAGATGCCGCCGAACGTGGCGCCCATGGCAAACGCCAGCAATTTGATGTTGCGTGTATTGATGCCCATGGCGTTGGCGGCCGACTCGTCCTCGCGAACGGCCATCCACGCGCGGCCGATGCGCGAATCCTCAAGCCGCACGGATACCAGCATGATCAGCAGCGCGCAGACGAGGAACACGAAATAATAGCTGTGCACCGATGCAATCGTAACGTCGCCGATATTGAAGCTCCGGTTCAACGCAAAGCCGCCGATCTGCAACGGGTCAACGAGCGTGACGCCCTGCGGTCCGTTGGTGATGTTCAGCGGACGATTCAGATTGTTCAGGAATATGCGGATTATTTCGCCGAAGCCGAGCGTGACTATCGCCAGATAGTCGCCGCGCAGTTTGAGCGTCGGCGCCCCGAGCAGCACGCCGAACAGCGCGGCGACCAGTGCTCCCAGCGGCAGCAGGAGCAGAAACGAAATGTGGATGTCGTGCTGCGGCGAGGCGAGCAACGCATAGCAATAGGCGCCCACGGCAAAAAACGCGACGTACCCCAGATCAAGCAACCCGGCGTAGCCAACCACGATGTTGAGGCCAAGTGCCAGCATGGTGAACAGCAGCGCGACATCGATGATGCGCACCCACGCGCGTCCCAGCGTGGCATCGACCACGAAAGGCAGCGCGACCAGCGCCGCCGCGACGAGCACATAGGCGAGCCACGCCGCACGCCGGTCACGCCCGCGCCCAATCGGGCCGGTCTGCGGCATCGGTTTTTCGATGTTCATCACGCACGCTCGCCGGAGGGCTCGCCGATCAATCCCGAAGGCCGGAAGACGAGCACCACGACCAGCACGAGGAACGCGAATATGTCGCGGTAATTGCTGCCGAGTATGCCGCCGGTCAGGTCGCCGATGTAGCCCGCGGCCAGGCTCTCGATCAATCCGAGCAGGAGCCCGCCGAGCATCGCGCCGTTGACTTTGCCGATGCCGCCGAGCACCGCCGCCGTGAAGGCTTTCAGGCCGAGTATGAAACCCATGTAGTAGTGGCCCAGACCGTAATACAGCACGATCATCACGCCGGCGACGGCGCCGAGTGCCGAGCCAAGCAGGAACGTGAATGAAACGATCCGGTTGGTGTCGATGCCCATCAGGCCGGCGACGTCCGGGTTTTGTTCGGTCGCGCGCATGGCCCTGCCGATGCGCGTGCTCCGGATGAACCACAGCAGCCCCGCCATCAACGCGCACGCCAGCACAAAAATGAACAGCTGCAAATCGGTGAAACTCGCGCCGGCAACCGTAAATCGCACGGGCGTGATGATTTCAGGCAGCGCAATGTACTGCTTGCTCCAGATGAGCGCCGCGGTGTACTGGACGAGGATAGACACGCCGATCGCGGTGATCAACGGCGCCAGGCGCGGCGCGCGGCGCAAAGGGCGGTAAGCGACGCGCTCGATGCTGAAACCAAGCGCCATGCATACCAGCATCGCGGCGAGCGTCGCGAATGCGAGTATGAGCGCAACGGGTACCGCGCTGCCAAAGAATGCCTGAATCACGGTCAGCGCGACCAGCGCGCCAACCATCACAATGTCGCCATGCGCGAAGTTGATCAGCCCCAGGATGCCGTAGACCATCGTGTAACCCAGCGCGACCAGCGCGTAGATGCTGCCCAGCACCAGACCGTTGATGATTTGCTGCAGGAAAATGTCCATCCCGTGGCCGCTCCACAGCAAAACGGCACCCGAGGGTGCCGTTCATGCGCAATAAAGTGAGATTCAATCCGCCATTATTTCTTGGCCGGCTCGGCAGCCTTCGGTGGTTCAGCCGCTTTCGCCGCGGGTGCCTCCGCCGGCTTCGCCTCCGCTGCGCCGCCCGGCGTCACGACTTCTAGCATGTCCCATTTGCCGGCCTTGACGACGTATATGGTAATCGGGCCGTTCTTGAGGTCGCCCTTGTCATCGAAGGCAATGGGGCCTATCACGCCGTTGTAATCGGTTTTACCGACTTCCGCCAGGAATTTCGCGGGATCGGTTGATTTGGCGCGTTTCATCGCTTCCACGAAAACAAACACGGCGTCGTAGCCCATGGGCGCGAACAACTCGACGTCGGCATTGAATCTGGCCTTGAACTTGTCCAGGAATTTCATGCCGCCGGGCATCTGGTCTTTCGGCAGGCCGGGCATCGAGGCCATGGCGCCCTCGGCTGCCGCGTCGCCCGCGAGTTTAATGAAGTTCGGCGTTTGCACGCCGTCGCCGGCCATGAACTTGGCTTTGACACCGAGTTCGCCCATTTGCTTCACCATCGGGCCGGCCTGCGGGTCGATGCCGCCGAAAAATATCAGATCGGGTTTCTTGCCTTTGATCTTGGTCAGGATCGCCTTGAAGTCCGTGTCCTTGTCCGTGGTGTGCTCGCGGGCGACGACTTTCGCGCCGCCGGCTTTGACCGTCGCCTCGAACGTGTCGGCGAGCCCCTGGCCGTACGCGGTGCTGTCATCGATTACCGCGATGTTTTTCGATTTTAATTTTTCGAGCGCGAATTTTCCGTCAACCGGACCCTGCTGGTCATCGTTCGCCACCACGCGGAACGTGGTCTTGAATCCCTGCTGGGTGTACTTCGGGTTCGTCGACGACGGGGAAATCTGCGGTATGCCCGCATCGGCGTAAACCTTCGATGCGGGAATCGATGCGCCCGAGTTGAAGTGGCCGACGACCGCGACAACTTTCGAGTCCACGAGCTTTTGCGCGACCGTTGCCGCCTTGGTCGGATTCGCTTCGTCGTCTTCCGCCACGAGCTCAAGTTTGATTTTCTTGCCGTCGATCGTCAGCCCTGCGGCGTTAATGTCGTCGACCGCAAGTTGCGCGCCGTTCTTGATGTCGCCGCCGATGTGCGCCTGCGGACCGGTAAGCGGCGCCGCCAGGCCTATCTTGACGACGGTTTCCTGCGGTGGCGGCGGAGCCTCTGCCTTGGGTGCCGGTTTCGGCGGTTCTTCCCTGCTGCAGCCTTGCATCGTAAAAATCGCGGCTGCCAGCAACCCGGCAGCTAAAAAGTATCGGCGTATCATGACTTCTCCCTTACGCATAAATTGTTGTTGCAGCGGAATAAATCATTATCCGTAGGCGTCCGCCCGTTGTCAATTTTGCAAGCGCGGTGCGGGGCTGCGGGCGGGACGCCGGAAAGCCCGCAATCCGCCGCCGTTACCCATAAGAAAGGGCGCAGCCGAAGGCTGCGCCCTGACTGGCGAAGCGGCTGACTTATTTGGCTTTGGCGATCATCAGATCGACCACCGCCTTGACGTCGGCATCGGACAAATTCGCGAAACCGCCTTTCGCCACCATGGCGGTGCCGGGTTTGCCTTGCAGCCCGGCTTTGTAAAGCGCGTCTTTGCCTTCCTTGATACGCGGCGCCCACGCGGCTTTGTCGCCGAGTTTCGGCGCGTTTGCGACCCCCGCATCGTGGCACGCGGCGCATGCGCTCTTATAGGTTTCCTCGGGGGTAGCGGCGAAAAGAGTGCCTGCCGCAACGAGACTCACCAAGCCGAGCAAACTGACTAAAAACGATTTCATCACGTCTCCTTTGAAAGTGCGAACAAAAAACCGCCGGCATCATAACAAATCCGGTCCGGTTGAGCCAATTCAGGCTGCGGGCGCAGTCAGCACTCCGAGCAATTCGGCACAGCCGGCGATGGGTGCCAAGCATGTAACGCCGCGGCATACCCAGGCGTTGACCGCGGCGGTCGCCGGTTTGTCGAGCACCGCCGGCAGTCCTGCGACGCCGGCGGGGATGGCCAGCACCAGGGTATGCGGCAAGTAACGTGTATTGATCTCGCGCTGCCACATTGCGGCGTCGGCGCCCCCGCGCAGCACCGCTATGGCCGGTGGCGCGAGTTGTTCCTCGAGCACGGCACACAACGTCGTGTGCGCGCTGGCCTGCCTCTCGAGCACCGGCCTGAACGCACGGACCGTGCGTTCGGTTGCTTCAATAAAGCGGGGTTCGCCGATCAGGTGGCCCAGCCGGTTGAGGGCCAGCCCCGCGATGCCGTTTCCCGATGGCGTCGCATTATCGTGTCCGCTTTTGGCCCGGTGTATCAGGCGCTCATGATCGTGGCTCACGAAGAAGAACCCGCCGTGTGCGCGGTCTTCGAATTGATCGAGCAATGTTGTGGCGATGTCGCGCGCCCAGTTCAGGTCTTCAATCCGAAAATCGTGCTGCATCAGTTCGAGCAGTGCGTCGAGCAGGAAAGCGTAATCGTCGAGGTAGGCGTTGAGATGCGCGTGGCCGTCCTTGTAGGTTGCGAGCAGTCTGCCGTTACGCCATAACGCGGAGCGGATGAATTCAATTGCGCGGCGCGCGGAGGCGAGCAGTTCCGGCCGGTTGAATACGCGCGCCGCATGCGCCATGCCTTTCGCCATCAGGGCATTCCAGCTGGTGAGGATTTTCTCGTCGCGCCCCGGGTGAATGCGCGGTTCCCGCGCCGCCAGGAGCTTTACGCGCGCCGCATCGAGGAGGGCCTGCGCCTGTTCGACGGAAATGGCGAGTCGCCCGGCGACAACCGCGAGCGGCTTACTGACGCGCAGATGCCAATGCCGGCCTTCGAAATTCGGCGGCGCGTCGAGCCCGTAACAGGGTGCGGCCACGGCGTATTCTTCGGCGCTCAACACGGCCTTGATCTCGCCGGCGGTCCACACGTAGAACTTGCCTTCCACGTGTTCGGAATCGGCATCGAGCGACGAATAGTAGCCGCCCTCGGGGGATTGCATTTCGCGCATGACCCACGCCGCGGTGTCGGCCACGGTGCGCGCATACAGCGGCCGCGGCTCCACCAGCCACAAATCGCTGTAGAGGCTCAGGAGCGGCCCGTTGTCATAGAGCATTTTCTCGAAATGCGGAATCGTCCAGTGCGCGTCCACGCTATAGCGGCAGAAGCCGCCGCCCAGTTGATCATGGATTCCGCCTTCGGCCATCCGGGTAAGCGTGAGGCGCAGCATGCCGAGCGCGTAATCATCATTGAGGCCGACCGCGCGGCGCAGGCAGAATTCGAACTCCGCCGGGTGCGGAAACTTGGGGGCGCTGCCGAGCCCGCCGTCGGTTTCGTCGAAAATTCCTTTCAGTTCGCGCAGCGCTTCGTCGAGCGGCGCCGGTGATGGCGCTGCCGCCGGTGCTTCGCCATCACCGGCGCCTTCCGGCGGCGTGGGTTGCGCCAGCGCTGCGCGCAGGGCTTCATTCTGGTGCTCGATTTCAGCGCGCTTTTGGTGATACGCCGCGGCCACCTGCGGCATGAGGTCGAGAAAACCCGGCATGCCGTGGCGCGCGGTCTTCGGAAAATAAGTGCCGCCGAAAAATGGCGTCTGATCAGGCATCAGAAACATGGTCAGCGGCCAGCCGCCGTTGCGCCGTGTCAGGAGCGCGTGCGCGGTCTGATAAATCTGGTCGAGGTCAGGACGTTCTTCGCGATCGACCTTGATATTGACGAACAGCTCGTTCATTACCGCCGCGACCGCGGCATCTTCGAACGACTCGTGCGCCATCACGTGGCACCAGTGGCACGCCGAATAGCCGATGGAAAGCAGAATAGGCTTGTCCTGCTCGCGCGCGAGGTTGAGCGCTTCTTCGCCCCATGCATGCCAGTCCACCGGATTGTCGGCGTGCTGTTGCAGGTACGGGCTGGTTTGCCGCGCGAGGCGATTAGCCATCGGGTGCCCGGTTCGCGGCGCGCGATTTACATTTCACGCGCGGCGGTGCGGATTTCACGATTGCAGCGCGGGCCGCAGATATTCCATGCGGTCTATCGAGCGCACGTTGATTTCGCGCACGGCCTTGGCGCGCCAGACCTGCAGGGTGATTTCGCTGCCGGCGGCGCCGCTTGCCCACAAGGTTCGATAAAACTCGGCCTGCGTGCCGATCGCCTGTCCGCCGATCGCAAGAACGATGTCGCCGCGCTTGACGCCGCCGCGCTCCGCAGGCGAATCGCGCAACACCTGCGTGACCACCACGCGCTGGCGCAGTTCCTCGGAATAGACGCCCAGCCACGGGCGCGCGGCGCCGCGGCGCCGGCCCAGGGTCTTGAGATCCGCCAGGATGGGTGTCAATAAGTCGGTCGGCACGAACATGTTGCCGGGAAACGCGGCGCCCGCGTCGGCTGCGTCGCCGACCCACAACGAACCAATGCCGATCAGCCGGCCCTCGTTATCGAGCAATGCGGCGCCGCTGTGATTGTCGCGCGCGGGTGCGGTGAAGATTGCATCGTCAAGCGCGTACTCCCACCAGCCGGTAAACGCCCGCCGCCTGACGATGCAGGCATTGGACCAGCCGCCGGCGCCGGCATGCGCGGCGACGGTTGCGTTATGCAACTCACGCGTGTCGCTGCTCGCGCCGATAGTCAGCGGCGGATGGTCGAGCGACTGCGCGGCGCGCACGAGACCGAACCCGGTCGCGTGATCGAATCCGGCGACCGTGGCGGGCAACACGCGCCCGTCGGCGGTGATGACCAGTATTGATTGGGCTTCGAGCAGCAGGTAGCCGATCGTCAGGATGTAACCGTCGCCATCGATCAGCACGCCGGTGCCTTCGCGCTCGGTGCCCAGCGTATCGGCGGTGCGCGCCGTCGGCGGCACGCGGATGCCGAGCTTGACTATGGTGCCGGCGAGATCGTCGGTGGCGAATTTGCCGGCGCCCGGCAGGTTCGCCGCGCTCCACGCGGCCCACGCGGCGGTGACTAATGACGGTGGCATGACGCACCCTGCCTGCCGTGAAATGCGGGACGCAGCGGCATACGCATAATCCGTATCCGCCGGTCAGTCGGTGACCGCGCCTTTGCTCGCGGTGGACACGAGCTTCACGTATTTGGCGAGCAGGCCGCGCGTATAACGCGGCTTGGGCTGGCGCCATTTCTTCTTGCGCTGCGCAAGTTCTTTTGCCGTCACGTTGAGCTGGAGCAGGCGCTGGTGCGCATCGATCGTGATGGAGTCGCCTTCTTTGACGAGCGCAATCGGGCCGCCCTCGAACGCTTCCGGCGCCACGTGCCCGACCACCATGCCCCAGGTGCCGCCGGAAAAACGGCCATCCGTAATGAGCCCTACCGATTCACCGAGTCCCTGGCCGACGAGCGCCGAAGTGGGCGCCAGCATTTCCTGCATGCCCGGTCCGCCCTTCGGCCCTTCGTAGCGGATTACGACAATGTCACCTGGCTTGATTTTTTTCGCGAGGATGGCCGCCATCACTTTCGGCTCGGAATCAAACACGCGCGCCGGACCGGTAATTTTGGGTGATTTGAGCCCGGTGATCTTGGCGACGCAACCTTCCGGCGCGAGGTTGCCCTTCAGAATGGCCAGATGGCCATGCGGGTAAAGAGCCTTCGCCCATGCGCGTATGACGTCCTGATCAGCGCGGGGCTTGGCGGGAATGCCGGCAAGTTCCGCCGCCATCGTCCTGCCCGTGATTGTCATGCAGTCGCCATGTAACAGATCGTGCGCCAGCAGCATTTTCAGCACCTGCGGCACGCCGCCGGCGCGATGGAAGTCCGTCGCCACGTAACGCCCGGAGGGTTTCAGATCGCACAATACCGGCACCCGCCTGCGCACGCGCTCGAAATCGTCGATCGTCCACTTGACCTGGGCCGCGTGGGCGATTGCCAGGTAATGCAGGACCGCGTTGGTCGAGCCGCCGGTGGCCATGATCAGACTGACTGCGTTCTCGATCGATTTGCGCGTGATGATATCGCGTGGCCGCAAATTGAGCTTGATCGCATTGACGAGCGCGATGGCCGACGCCGCGGCCGAATCGGCTTTTTCAGGATCCGGCGAGGCCATTTGCGATGAGCCCAGCAGGCTCATGCCGAGCGCTTCGAACGACGACGACATGGTGTTGGCAGTGAACATGCCGCCGCAGGCGCCGACTGACGGACACGCATTTTTCTCGATGCCGGTTAAATCTTCCTGCGTCATCTTGCCGGCGCTGAATGCGCCGACGGCCTCGAACACGCTGACCACCGTGAGATCCTGGCCTTTCCATTTGCCGGGCCGGATCGTGCCGGCATAGACGTAAATGCCGGGCACGTTCATGCGCGCGATGGCAATCATGCCGCCCGGCATGTTCTTGTCGCAGCCGCCGCAGACCAGCACGGCGTCCATCGCCTGGCCATTGACCGAAGTCTCGATCGCATCGGCGATGACTTCGCGCGAGACCAGCGAATACTTCATCGCCTCGGTGCCCATGCCGATGCCGTCGGTGATGGTGGGCACGCCGAACACCTGCGGCATCGCACCGGTCTGCCGCAATGCCGCCATCGCGCGGTCGACCAGCGGCTGGATACCGGCATTGCACGGATTCATGTTGGAATATCCGTTGGCCACCCCGACGATCGGTTTCTCGAAATCGGTGTCGCCAAAGCCGACGGCGCGCAGCATGGCGCGGTTCGGCGAGCGTGCGACACCCTGCGTGATGAGTTGACTGCGTTTATTCAGGGCCATGGCGTGTCCTTGACGGGTGTTACGTATAATCGGTAATTCTAACCCAAACATCCGGGCGCTCTTTATGCTGGTTCACCCGCAGTTCGACCCGGTCGCCATCCACCTTTTCGGGCCGCTGGCGATACGCTGGTACGGCCTGACGTATTTGCTCGGCTTTGCCTTGCTCTGGATCGCCGGCCGTTACGCCATCAGGACGCGCCCGCATCTGGCGGTGAGCGCGCAGCATTTTGACGACCTGTTGTTTTACGGCATTCTCGGCGTCATAGCCGGCGGACGCCTGGGCTATGTGCTGTTTTACAAATTTGGCGACTACCTCGCCGAGCCGTGGAAAATATTCTTCGTCTGGGAAGGCGGCATGTCGTTCCATGGAGGCTTTCTCGGCGTCATCATCGCGCTGTGGTGGTATGCGAAATCACGCCGGTTGAACTGGCTGCAGCTCACGGATTTTATTGCGCCGCTGGTTCCGCTTGGACTGGGCGCGGGCCGCCTCGGCAATTTCATCAACGCCGAACTGTGGGGGCGCCCGACCGATGTTCCGTGGGCGATGATTTTTCCCAATGTCGACCGCGTGTCGCGCCACCCGTCGCAACTCTACGAATTTCTGCTCGAAGGCGTCGTACTGTTCGCCGTGCTGTGGTGGATCGCGGCAAAACCGCGCCCGCGCGGCGCCGTGTCGGCGTGTTTCCTGATCGGTTACGGCGCGTTCCGCTATGCCGTGGAATTCACGCGCGAACCCGACGGCTTTCTCGGCTTGCTCGCGTTCGGCTGGTCGATGGGGCAGTGGCTGTCGCTGCCCATGCTGCTGGCGGGCATTGCCATGCTCGCATGGGCAACGCGGCGCCCGCCTAGTTGAGTTTTTTTCCGCCCGGTTTTTCCGCCGCCGCCGCCGCGGCCTTGGCCGGTGCCGGGCGGCGCGCCAGCAGCCGCTGGAAGTTTTCAAGCGACAACAAGTGCGTGTAAATGCGCCCCAGCACGCCCTTTTGCACGAGATCCTTGAGCGCCGCGCCGTCGAGTTCAGCGAGCTTCGCTTCGGAGACGCGGTACATGCCCGTCAGTTGCAGCGGCTCGCCCTCGTTCGGCACCGCCTGCATCGTGAACGGCTCGAGCAACTGGAGTTGCGCCAGCAGCTTGCACATTTCCTCGGTGCGCGCGAGGTCGGCTTCAAATTCGAACAGCAGTTTCTGGCGTTGCTCCCATTCCGGCAGGGCCGCATCTTTGTCGTCGAACAGCTTTTCACCCTTGTCGTTGATCGCGCGCTTCTCGACGCAGGCGACGCGCTCCGGCGCTTCCTTGCCGTCGACCATTACGCGCGTCATGCAGAACGGGTAGCGCCGCACGTATGCCGGCAGATAAACGCTGGCGTCCCACGTATCGCCGTCGGCGACGTACAGATTCTGCTGCGCGGCCAGCCCGAGCACCAGCATCGGCGCATAAGTGGCGCCCTGGTCGGCGGAAATAAATACCAGCGGGTAGTCGCGGCTGGCGATCGGGAATTCGGTATAGCTGACCGGAATCGGGTTCATGGTGCGGAACACGACCGGCAGCGTCGGCCCCTTGGGCAGCAGGACGCGATGGGTCTTGGCGAGGGCGACAACTTCCTGAAAACCATACGGTGGCGTGATCTCTGGAGCGGCGGCGGCTGGCATAGTGGTGTCCCCGGTACGTAAAAAAGGAAGAGTATACCGCGCCATCATCCGCATGTTTCGCCCCGGCATGATTTGCTGCTAAAATAACGCCTTAGCCGTGGGGAAGTAGCTCAGCTGGGAGAGCGCCGCGTTCGCAATGCGGAGGTCGGGAGTTCGATCCTCCTCTTCTCCACCACTCTATCGTCTATCGGCGGGCCGCCCGGGCAATCACCCCAGGATCTCGATTTCGCATCACGCTGTTGGTTTATTAACGCCTGCTTGTTGCGTGGCCCGCGGCCGTAAATTCCCGCCGTGTTTTCCTTCGATAATCCTGGTTGCAAGGGTTGG
>JAYWDM010000129.1:0-7167 GCA_043779885.1 Betaproteobacteria bacterium
TATTTCGGCGCCGATGAATGGACGCAACAAATAGAACTCGGCGTGCGCAAAAAATAGGCGCCCGGTTTTTTTAAAACAGGGGTTTTCTGTCAGACACTAATTAAGCAGATTGGGCTTGCTCTGCGCCAGCGCGATGAGTTCCCTGACCGATTTGGCGGGAACCGACGGATGCACGACGAGTATGAACGGACTGACGGTGGCGAGCACGACCGGCGCGAAATCGGCGAGCGTGTAGGGCATTTTCGCGGCGAGCGCGGGATTGATCGTCAGCGGACCCGGCGTTCCCATCAATAGCGTATAACCGTCGGCCGGCGCTCTGGCGACGATTTCAGCGCCGATCACGCCGCCGGCGCCCGCCCGATTGTCGACCACCACCGGCTGGCCAAGCGCTTCGGTCAGACGCTGGCTGAGCGTGCGCGCGATCAAGTCGGTGCCACCGCCCGGACCGAACGGAACGATCAACCTGACTGCTTTGGCGGGATAGGCCTGCGCCAGAACGTGGCCTGTGCAATCAAATGCGCACGTCGCGGCAACCATCATTGCATACGGTCCGCTGTGCTTGATTTTCGTCACCATAGGATTTTTCAGTCCCGCGCCGCATTGCGGCCGGCGATACGGCCGAAGATCACGCATTTGCCGAGCGACGACCCGGTCATGTACGACACGCCATGAAACCCTCCCGTCAGTTCGCCGGCAGCGAACAGGCCCGCAATGGGTTCGCCGAATACGTCGAGCACGCGCGTCCCGGCATCGACGGTCAACCCGCAATACGTGGCGATGATGCCGCTGGAACCGCCGCGGTTGTCGATTACCATCTGCTGCCCGGTCACCTCGGAAAATTTCTGGCTGACAACGCGCGCGACCGCATCGACGCCACCGCCCGCGGGAAAAGGCACGATCAGGCGTATCGGTTTGTCGGGATATGCGGCGGCCGGCGCGCCCGCCACCACTACGGTGTTGCAGGCGGCAACTATCGCAATCAAGGCGACGACGGTGCGAGTCAGTATCGTAGGGCGCAAAAGCGCAGCGCCTTGCGCCATATGCCTGAGTTGAAATCGACGTCTATCCGGCTGACTGGAGTGGTCGCGAATACGTTGAATCACGCCGCATGATGAACGACCGGATTTGACACCAGTTCGGCGGAAGGCGCTGCGCTTTTCCGCCCTACGGGAATGAGGTTGTGTAGACATTTATGCTTTCGCTGCGGGCGTCAATCAATCGCCCCACATGCCGCCGTTCACGTCGAGTATCTCCGCCGTGACGAAGCCCGACGTCGGCGCCGCAAGAAACAGGCACGCTTGCGCGATTTCATCCGCGGTGCCCATGCGCCCGACCGGGATCAGGTCACGCAACCGCTGCGGAAAATCGGCCGTCATCGCCGATGCCACGGGGCCCGGCGCCACCGCGTTGACCGTAATGCCGTCGGCGGCCAGTTCGCGGGCAAGAAACATCGTCATCGCATGCACGCCCGCTTTTGACACGCCGTAGGCGACGTTTGCAGCCTGCAACTGTTCCGTGGAATCCATCCACGGCCGCGCGTTGCCGCCGTTCTTGCCGAGGATGGAACCGATATTGATGATGCGGCCATACTTCTGCGCGCGCATGCACCCGATCACCGCCTGGCAACAGAGGAACGTGCCCTTGAGGTTGACCGCCAGCACGCGTTCCCACTCCGCCTCGGCCAATGACTCGGCAGAGCCGAACGACAGGGTGCCCGCGACATTCACGAGGATGTCGATTTTGCCGAGCGCCTTCACGCTGTCGCGTATCAGCGCCCGCACCTGCAGAGCCTGCGTCACATCGGTCGGCACATCGATTGCGCGCCGGCCTTGCGCGCGCATGGCTTCGGCGAGCGCGGCAACCGGCTTGATATCCGCGAGACTCAGATCAGCGCCTGCCGCGGCGAACGCCCGCGCGACCGCGCCGCCGATGCCGCCGCCCGCGCCCGTGATCAGCGCCGTTCTGCCGGCAAGTGTCATGGCCTGGAATCCATCTCAACCATCAAAAAACCATGAGCCGCAGATAAACGCAGATCAAACAAATACAAACCACAGCGTTTTCTTTTCAATATTCCCTTGGGGAGTTACACAGAGAGGAATAAACCCGAACCGTGCGATTGATTTCCTTGTTTTGAATCTATCTGCGTGTATCTGCGTTTATCTGCGGCTATCAATTTTTGCTTCTAAGATTTTCCCGTTCCCGGTCCGAGCCGCGAGACACCGTATAAATCGAGCAACTCCTGCACGCGTTCGCGCGGCGGCTTCTCCATGAAATAGCCGCGCCGCGCCGGCGCCATGCCGGACGAACGGCGCAGGTCCACCATGGACTCCGCCATCTTGATCGTGGCGCCGATCGCATCGAGCACCGGCACGTCGTCGACGCGGTCAAGCCCGTTGCGCGCAAGCAGCACGCACAGCGGCGCTTCACCGGGAATGATCACCTCGGCGCCATCGCGGATAAGCGCGCGCGCGGATTCGCGAAACCTGTCGAGCAGCGGCGCCGGGCTGTCGAACGCCTGCAACACGTCGTTGAACGTGAAGCCGACCGGGCGCACGCCGGCAAAGCGGTGCGCCGGGATCACGCGCTCGGCGTTTTCCCGGATAAGCGGCGCCATTTCGGTGATGAAAAGCATCACCCCGACACGTTGCCCGAGCATGCTCGCCATCAGATAGGAACTCTCGCCGTAACCGACGACGGGAATATCGACCACGCTGCGCGTCTCCCTCAACGCAGGTTCCGGAATCGACATGATTGCGTAGGCGTCAAAACCCCGCTCCTCGGCGGCGATGCCGCCCACTATGAATTGCTGCCCGTGCAGGTATTGCATGCAGGCATAACGTATATCGGCGCCCGGATAGTTGGTCTTGTAGGTCTCATCGTGCATGCCGTGCAATACCACTTCCGTATCGGGGCGCGCGACCTTGCGGAAATGCGCCTGCAGCGCGGCCGCATACGGCGGCAGCTTGCCGAGCACGGTAAAACTCTGATGCCAGATTTTCATACCCATCGTGTGTTTCCTTGTTCATGGTGGCGCCTGATCGATTGATCCGCGCGAAAGTTGAAAGGCCGTCCGCCGCGGGCGGCGTCCCGTGCATTCATTGCACCGGTCTTTTTGCAATTGCAGCAGCGTCGACACCGGCGAAGCGTCCGAACACCGCGCCTTTGAGCACCGAGGTCGCGCCCGTGTAATTGCGATAATAAGTGCCGATGATTTCGCCCGCCGCATACAGGCCGGCAATCGCGTCGCCGTCCCGGTTCACCACGCGCGCCTTGCTGTCGACTTTCAGCCCGCCGAACGTGAACACGTTGGACGAGATGATCGGATAGGCATGATACGGCGGCCTGTCGAGCGCATGCGCCCAGTTGGATTTGGCAGGTGCGAGTCCCTGCGTCGCCAAGCCATCGAGCACGAGCGGCTTGTACTCGCCGGCGCGGCAGGCGCGGTTGTAGCCGGCCACCGTTGCTTCAAGGCTTGCGGCGGGAACGCCGATTTTTGCCGCCAGTTCACCGATGCTGCCCGCTGCGATCGGCGGCTGATCCGTGCGCAGCCCCAGCCGGTAATTGGGGATATCCAGGTGGCGCGCATCGAGCACCACGTAGGCGATGCCGTTGGTCTGGCTGTAGATCTGGCGCGTCACTCGTTCGTACCACGCGTCGACCGTGCCGGGCGCTTCATCGGTAAAACGATTGCCTTCCAGATTGACCAGTATCCCGTACGGAAAAATGAACACCGACGGCTCGGCGATGCCCGAGCGCGGATCGACGGGTTCGGCATGATAACTGCCGAAATCGCCGCACGGCGCAGCTCCAATATCGAGCGCCATCTGGATGCCCTCGCCCTTGTTGTAATAGCCGCCGCGGCAAACCGGGCGCAGAAAAATGGAACGCGGCCCGATATAGCGCGTCAGCATCTCAGCGTTGCCCTCGAAGCCGCCGCAGGCAAGCACGACCGCCTTGCCCGCGATTTCCCGCATGCGGCCGCCCTTGCCGACGGCGCGCACCCCGGCGACGGCGCCATCGCTGTTTTGTATCAGCCCTGTCGCAGCAGTTTCGTACGCAAAACTGGCACCCATTTTTTCCGCCGCAGCACCGAGCGCTTCGATCAAGGCGAGTCCGCCGCCCACCGGCAGGAGGCGCGGCTGCGACTTGGTCAGGAACTGCGTTGGCAGGAAATCGAAGCGCAAACCAAATTGCTTCAGCCATTGGATGGTCGGTCCCGCCGCATCGGCAAAGCCCGAAATCAGCTCCGGATCGTTAAAGCTCAGTGACTTCACCACCGCCGGCCAGTTCGCGCGCGGCTCCGCGGTCACGTGCACGAGCGACGGATCAAGGTAACCGCTCGCGTTCTCGGCCAGGTGGCTTTCGAAGTCGTCGGTGACTTCGTGTTCGCTCTTCATGCGAAAGTACGCTTCGGTGTAGCGCGTCTGCCCGCCGCGCTCCTCGCGCGGCGCTCGCTCAAGTACGGTAACGCTGGCGCCGCCTTGCAGCGCGGCGACCGCCGCCGCCATCCCGCCTATCCCGCAACCTGCGACTATGACATCCGCCGTAGCAGCCACGAATTCCTCCCCTTAATGACCGGCCCCCAACACGGCGATAACGCCGGCGTCACGCAAGCCGATCCCTTCCTGGCTCACGCAATCCGCTCAGCCTTTCGTTTTCAGTCGCGTCTCGTTCGCCGCAATGAAGGCCCGGATGTCATCGGACAGATCGAGCAGCTTGAGCCACTGCTCCTTGTACAGGGTCACGGGGAAGCGCCCCATGCCGTAAACCGAAAGCGCGCCTTTCTCGCTGACTTTCATGCTGATACCGGCGGCAGCCCCTTTCTTCAGCGCCGCATTCTCGTTGCGCAAACGCTCCAGCTCTGCTTTAAGGTCTTCTTCCGACATAGTCGCTCCTCGCCAATTCGAAGTCTGCCATGCAGTCGGAGAGTGTATCAGGAGCACGGCTTGGGGAGAATTTCTACACTCGGGTGCGGCGTAACTTCGGCGCTGCACGCCTATTTTCGCTATGCCGGGTCAATGAAACCGCACTTTCGAGCCCGGTGGACACTGGCGTCCTCGGTACGCAAGCCTGTAGTGGAGGTATCGGTTATGACTTGGTCCAGGCTCTGCACGATCGCAGTCGTGACGCTGCTCGCCAACATGACGGCACACGCGGCGGCCACTGGCGATCGCACGGACTCGCCGATTGACGCGGCGACGATCTATCAGCAACGCTGCGCCGGATGCCATGAGGGAGGAATCGCGCGCGCCCCCAACCGGGCCGCGCTGAAGCTTCTAACGGTTGAGCGCGTTTGGGCTGCTCTGATGATCGGCAGCATGAGCGCTCACAGCAAGGACCTGTTATCGACCCAGATCGATGCGCTGACTATCTTCCTTGGCGGCGCACGGTCCCCGACGGTTGCTGCCGGTTCGCGCTGTTCCACCTCCGATAACGCGTTCGCTGGAGCCTTTGCGCGTCCGCACTGGAACGGGTGGGGCGCAGGCGTCGCACAACGTCGTTTCCAAAGCGCGGCGATGACGCAACTTTCCGCCGCAGACGTTCCGCGGCTCAAACTGAAGTGGGCTTTCGGCTTCCCCGATGCGAGCCGCGCGTATGCGCAGCCAGCGGTGGCCGGTGGGCGCGTGTTCGTCGGCAGCGCCGGCGGCAAGGTCTATGCGCTCGATGCAAACTCCGGATGCACGCATTGGGAGTTCGCGGCGCTCGCCCCGGTTCGCACCGCCGTCAGCGTCGGCCAGGGACCGCGCGGCTGGACGGTCTATTTCGGCGACCAGCGCGCCAACGCCTATGGTGTCGATGCGCTGACGGGCCAGCCGGTGTGGACGACGCGGGTCGACGATCACAAGGCAGCGACCATCACCGGCGCGCCGGTTCTGCACGATGGCGTGCTCTACGTCCCGGCAAGCTCCATCGAAGAGACCACGAGCATGGCTGCGTGGTATCCGTGCTGCACCTTCCGCGGCAGTGTGACGGCGCTGGACACCGAAACCGGCAAGCTCGTCTGGAAGGGATTCAGCATCGCCGCCGAGCCTGCGCCGACGCGGAAGAACGAGCGCGATGTCCAACTCTTCGGGCCGTCCGGCGCCGCGGTGTGGTCGTCGCCGACGATCGATCCGGTCAAGCGCCTGGTCTACGCGACCACCGGGAACAGCTATTCCGATCCACCCGCGGACGGCGGCAATGCCTTCGTGGCGTTTCGGCTGGACACCGGCGCCCGCGCATGGACCCGCCAGATGACGGCTGGCGATGCCTACACGACGGCGTGTAACAGCCAGCCCCCGGGCGGTGGCAATTGTCCCAAGGCCGGCGGCCCGGACGTGGACTTCGGCGCCTCGGCCATGCTTGTGCCGCTGCCGGGCGGCCACCGCGCCTTGATCGCAGGCCAGAAGTCGGGCGTCGTGCACGCGCTCGACCCCGATCGCGACGGCGCCGTGCTCTGGCAGACCAAGGTGGGCATCGGCGGCCTGCTCGGTGGGGTGCAATGGGGTTCGGCCGCCGACGACCAGCACGTCTACGTCGCGGTATCGGATGTGCGCATCCAGCCGGTGCCTGGCGGCACGCCGGGGGCACAGCCGTCGCCCTTCGGCGTCAGCTTTCGGGTCGACCCGGAAGCCGGTGGCGGACTGTTGGCGCTGAAGCTTGAAACCGGTGAGGTGGTCTGGAAGACGCCGCACCCCGGCTGCAAGCAACTGCCCGGTTGCAGTCCGGCACAGTCGGCCGCCGTGACGGCGATCCCGGGTGTGGTCTTCTCAGGAGGGCTGGACGGCCATCTGCGTGCCTATGCGTCGGGGACCGGGCGGCTCGTTTGGGACATCGACACGAAGAAGACCTATCAGACGGTTAACGGTGTCGCCGCGCAGGGCGGCTCCCTCGATGGCCCCGGCGCGGTCGTCGTCGGCGGCATGCTGTACGTCAACTCAGGCTACGCCATCTTCGGTGGTTCGCCGGGCAATGTCTTGTTGGCGTTCTCCATCGATGGGAAGTAGTGACCTGCTGCGACGAACAGCGCTGTGGCCCCGGCGAGGAATTTGTAATCGAGTCCGAGCAAGCCGTCGCGAACGCAAACGTCAGGCCGCTAGCTTTAAACGCAAGTTCTTGCCAAGCACGGTGGCAGCCTTGCTGATGGTTGAAAGTGTAATAGACGGATCGTTCTTATCAAGCAAACGG
>JAYWDM010000130.1:0-7164 GCA_043779885.1 Betaproteobacteria bacterium
AGATCTACATCGATCTGACGGACCTCGTAATGCCAGGGCCCGCCGGCGACGCGCCCGACGCGTGGACGCGCGCGCGCAACGTGGCCGCGGCGATTCAGCACGCCGTGCGTGAAGCGACGGGACTGTCGTGCTCGATCGGGGTTACGCCGAACAAGCTGCTATCGAAGATCGCGTCGGACCTCGACAAGCCGGGCGGACTCACGCTGCTGCGCGAAGCCGATATCCCCGCGCGCATCTGGCCGTTGCCGGCGCGCAGCATCAACGGTATCGGCCCCAAGGCGAGCGCGCGGCTCGAGACGCTCGGCATCCGCACCATCGGCCAACTCGCGCACTCCGACCGCGCGCTGCTGGTGGAGCGCTTTGGCCGGAGTTTCGGCGCGTGGATGTTTGACGCGGCGCACGGGCGCGACGAGCGGATGGTCGTCACGTTCAGCGAGCCGAAATCGATCAGCCGCGAAACGACGTTTGAAGCCGACCTGCACCCGGTGCGCGACCGGCAGCAACTCTCGCGCATCTTCACGGATCTGTGCATGAAAGTTGCCGGCGATCTCGAGCGCAAAGGCTGTGTGGGCAAGACCATCGGCCTCAAGCTGCGCTACGACAACTTCAAGACCGTCACGCGCGACCGCACTATCGACGCGCCCACGCGGGATGCCGCAACGATACGCCGCGCCGCGGGCGAATGCCTGAAACGGGTGGTGCTCGACAGGCGCATCCGGTTGCTCGGCGTGCGCGTCAGCGCACTGAGCAAACCCGCTGCAGAACACGCGGCTCCCGACGCGTCCGCGCACACGGTGGGCACGTATACGCTGTTTGAATGAAGGCCAGATAATCGGCAGCGCGCAAAAATTCCGGTGTTTGAGTGCGCAGATAAGTATACTGCGTCCTTTTTTGCCTGCCCCATGCGCTTCAGAAATCTGTTCATATACCGGCTCGCCGCTGATTGGAATGGCGACGCTGGCAAGCTTGAGAAAATATTGGCGGCCCGCGCGCTTCAGCCGTGCGGCAGCTTCGAGATGGAAAGTCATGGCTGGGTGCCGCCGCAACCGGAGGGCCCGTTTCTATACACCTTGAACCGGCATTGGTTGTGCGCGCTGGGGACCGATCAAAAGATCCTGCCGGCCTCCGTGATCCGTCAGGTTGCGGCAGAACGCGCGATCGGGTTGGCCGGGAAGCAGGGCCATCCCGTCGGCCGCAAACAGATGCGGGAGATAAAAGAGCGTGTGCTTGACGAACTGCTGCCGCGCGCGCTGACGCGTCGCCAGGTCACTCCGGCATGGATCGACCCCGCCGGCCGCTGGTTCATCGTGGATACCGTGGCCGAAGCCAGGGCCGAACGCTTGCTGGAAACTCTGCGCAAGTCCGGTCTTGACTTTCCGTGCGGGCGAATCGACACGCGGCTGTCGCCTGCTGCAGCAATGGCCGGCTGGCTCGCCAAAGGCGAAGTCTCGGCAAATTTCTCGATCGATCAGGACCTCGAACTCACGTCCGGCGACAGCAACAAAGCCATCGTGCGCTATGTGCGCCACCGGCTGGACGGCAAGGATATCCGGGCCCACATAGCAGCCGGCAAGGTTGCGACGCGCCTCGGCATGACCTGGAAAGACAAGATTTCTTTTGTACTGACCGAACACCTGCAAATCAAACGCATCGATTTTCTTAACATTACCGACCAGGCAACCGAGCAGGGCGCCGGGCACGAAGAGGAGCAGTTTGATGTGAACTTTGCGCTGATGACCGGAGAACTCTCGCTGTTTCTGGCAGATCTGATAAAACTATTGGGCGGAGAAAAACCCCAATCGGCATAAATTGGCTCCGACTGCGCCAAAATCGACGACGCCCTGCCGCGGTCAACAGTTTCCGTTGCGAAGCGACAAAATCGCCGCGAAGAACAATTCCGGAAAAACCGGCAATTGGTTGTGTATCAAGCGTTATTTGTAGTAATTTGGCGTTGCTTCACGACGATATTTGCCCCGGTTTTCGCACCGCATAGAAGCTTAGGCGCGGCATATCGAATAGGCGCGATCCCTGTTGTTGCAAAATTGCAACAGACTATGCCGATTGGAAAGTCAAACTTCGAAAAACTGGATTTAAGTAGAACTTTCTATATAATCATAATCCTATACGAGTAACCTGATAAATTGCGTTATAATTAACTCGCGCTTCACAAAGACATTGGACTAGCATTTGTCAATATCGGGACGGGATGCACGGTATTGCCGGAACATGGCACGACGACTCTCTCATTTGGCCATGGGCCTGGGAGCAATTTTGCATTGAGTACTACCTCGCACTGGGAGTTCGAATGAAACACGCGGGAGCCTGCCAGGAAAATGCGGTGGCCCGGGGACGTGCCCGCCACGGCGTCTTTCTGGCCTGTGTAATGGTGGTGTGCTCCATGCCGTGCGTGGTTTACGGCGAAACGCTGCGGCAGGTCGTCGAGACGGCGCTGCAGAGTCATCCCAGGGTGATGGCTGCCGCCGCTCAGCAACGCGCAGCGGCGCAGGATCTCGCGCAAGCCCGCGCCGCTTACCTGCCGACAGTGGATCTCAACCTTGCCGGCGGCAAGGAAAACACCGATAGCCCGCAGGTGCGGGCGACCGGGGCGAGTTCCGTCAACCTCGTGCGGCGCGAAAGCGGGATTACCATCAGCCAGAAGTTGTTTGACGGCAAAGCCACATCGAGCGAAATCGACCGCCAAACCGCGCGCGCCAGCGTCGCCACCAGTCGCCTGGCTGAAGCCCGCGAAGAAATTGCGCTGAAGACGGCAGAGGTCTACCTGGACGTTCTCAATAACCGCGAGCTGGTCAAACTTGGCAACGATAATCTGCGCGCACACCTGCAGACCCTGGAAAAAGTGCGGCTGCGCGTGCAGGGCGGCGTCAGCCAGAAGACCGATCTGCAACAGGCGCAGGGGCGTGTGGCGCTCGCGAAAAGCATCATATCGGCACGCGCCGGAAAACTGCGGCAAGCGGAAACAAATTTCCAGACTGTGGTTGGCAGAATACCGGGCGATCTCGCCAGTCTGGCGCCGAAACCGGCCGCAGTGATGGGGGCCGGCGCGATCGACACCGTCAGGCTGACGCAATCGATCAAGCTGGCGTCCGAGACCGCGCTCAATTCGAATCCCACGCTCGGCGCCGCGAATGCGGAAGTGTCTGCTGCCGAAGCATCGGTGCGCGGCGCGAAAGCACCGTATTTTCCGCGCCTGAACCTCGAGGCGAGCGCAAACCGCAACCGCAACATCGCCGGCATCACCGGAGACTTCAACAGTGAAGCGCTGATGCTGGTGCTGCGCTGGAATCTCTTCCGCGGCGGCGGCGACATGGCGCAGGAACGGGCCCTGGCGGAACGGCGTTTCGCGGCCGTCGATACGGCTGCCAACACGCGCCGCGATGTCGAAGAGAAAGTCGCGCTGGCCATGCACGCGAAAGCAACCAGCGAAGAGCGTCTGGAGTCTCTTGAGGACCACGTCAAATACAGCGCGGAGGCGCTCGAATCCTATCAGCAGCAGTTGGAACTCGGCCGGCGCACTCTGCTCGACGTTCTGAATGCCGAAAGCGAATTGTTCACCGCGCGATCGAACCTCGCGGTCGGTCGCTACGACGACGTCATCAATCAATATGCAATTGAAGCGGCCAAGGGGCTGCTGGTGAAAAGTCTTGGCATTTCGCTCGCCGACTGAGCGGGCCACATAGCGGCCCCGCTTTCCCGCTGATACCGCATCAGGGGGTGCGCAACGACGCGCCACCGCTTCAGTCGCACCTACGCCATGTCAACTGCTCAAACCGCACAGATCCCCGTTCATCCGCGCGACGAACCCGACGATTCACTGCTTGAGTGCCTGGCGATCCTGACGCGCCTGCATGCGCGCCCGGTCTCCGCCGAAGCACTCGCCGCCGGCTTGCCGCTGGAAAACCACCGGCTGACACCGCAGCTCTTCGTGCGCGCGGCCGAAATTCAGGGCTATTCGGCGCGCATCCTGAAGCGCGCCGTGCGCCGAATTTCCAATCTGGTCCTGCCGGCGGTACTGTTGCTCAAGGACGGCAAAGCCTGCGTGCTGACGCGGCTGGATGGCAAAGATACGGCGCAAATTATCTTTCCCGAAACCGGCTACGGCGCAAAAGCGGTGGAACTCGCCGATATCACCGGTCTTTACAGCGGCTACTGCATCTTCGTGCAACCCAAACCGCGCAGCGATCCGCGCAGCGACATCGAAGCGGCGCCGCCAGCGCGCTCCTGGTTTTGGGGCACGCTGTGGCGCTTCAAGCGCTATTATCTCGAAACCATTGTCGGCGCGTTGATGATCAACGTCCTGGCGATCGCGACTTCGCTGTTCGTGATGAACGTCTACGACCGCGTGGTGCCGAACAACGCCGAGGCGACCTTATGGGTGCTCGCCGCCGGCGTCGCCATCGCCATCGGGTTCGAATTCACCGCGCGCACCCTGCGCGGCTACCTGCTTGACGTGGTGGGCAAAAAAATCGACCTGCTGCTCGCCAGCGCGCTGTTTCGCCAGGCGCTGGGCATACGCATGGAGGCGCGCCCCTCGTCGGCGGGCGCGTTCGCGAGCAACGTGCGTGAATTCGAGGGGCTGCGTGATTTTTTTACCTCCGCGACTCTCACAACCGTCACCGATCTGCCATTCGTGTTTCTGTTCACGTGGATCATCAGCATGATCGGCGGGCCGATCGCGCTGGTTCCGCTGCTGGCGATTCCATTGCTCCTCTTGGCAGGCTTGCTGGCGCAAATTCCGCTCGCGAGCCTGATGCACCGCCATCTCGCCGAATCGTCGGCCAAGCACGGCATCCTGGTGGAAGCGGTGGAAGGCGTGGAGACGCTGAAAACGTTGTCGGCGGAAGGCGGAATGCAGCGCCGCTGGGAACACTACACTGCGCTGACCGCGCAAGTCGCGATGCGCCTGCGTTTCATCTCCTCGCTGGTCGTCAACCTGTCGGTGCTGATCCAGCAGGTCGTCACGGTGCTGTTGGTGGTGTGGGGTGTCTATCGTATCGGCGAAGGCGCGCTGACGGTCGGCGGCCTGATCGCCTGCACCATACTGGCCGGCCGCGCGCTCGCGCCGCTGGGACAACTTGCGGGTCTGCTCACTCGTTATCAGCACGCGCGCTCGTCGCTGATGACGCTGAACCGCATTATGGAATTGCCCACCGAGCGCCCCGCGGACCGCTCATTCCTGCATCGCCCGGTACTGAGTGGGCAGATCGAACTGAACGACGTGAGCTTCAGCTATCCGCGCACCAAATTCGGCGTGCTGCACGGCGTGTCGTTTCGTATCCAGGCGGGCGAACGCGTCGCCATTCTCGGCCGCGTCGGCTCGGGCAAAAGCACCACGCTGCGGCTGATGATGGGTTTGTATCAGACGAGCAGTGGCGCGGTGCTCATGGACGGCACCGACCTGCAACAGATTGACCCTGCCGATCTGCGCCGCAACGTCGCATATGTAGCGCAGGACGTGCGTCTTTTTTACGGCACCCTGCGCGAAAACGTCACGCTGGGCGCGCCGCTGGCCGACGACGAGGCCATCCTTCTCGCGTCGCGCATCGCGGGACTCGACCGGCTCGTCGCGGGCCACCCGCTCGGTTTCGATTTGCCGGTGGGCGAGCGCGGTGAAGGACTGTCGGGGGGGCAGAAGCAGTCCGTCGCGCTGGCGCGCGCGCTGCTCGCCGCATCGCCGGTGTTCCTGCTCGACGAGCCGACGAGTTCGATGGATCACAACACCGAGCAGTCATTCATCGCCCATTTCAAGAAATTCATCCAGGGCCGCACGCTGGTGCTTGCCACGCACAAACCTGCGATGCTCGATCTGGTCGAGCGCCTGATCGTGCTCGACAGCGGCAAGGTGGTCGCCGACGGCCCGCGCGACAAGGTATTGCAGGCGCTCGCCCAACCGGCACCGGCAAAATGACTGGCAAACAAATCGTCAAGGCAACGCGCCGGGACATCGCGCACGGGCGCGGCCACACTGACTTCATGCCGGACCTGAAAGCCGCCACGATGCTCGATGCCAATCCGTGGGCGGGCACGACGCTGCTGTTGCTGCTGCTGTTGATGGCGGCGGCTTATTTCTGGGCGAGCACAGCCGTACTCGACGTGGTCACGACCGGCACCGGCCGCGTCATCCCGTCCAGCCGCGAACAGGTGATCCAAAGCCTGGAAGGCGGCATCCTGGCTGAAATGCGCGTGCGCGAAGGCGACGTGGTGGATAAGGATCAAGTGCTGCTGCGCATCGACGACACGCGTTTTGGCGCCTCATACCGGGAGAGCGGCTCGCGCATTTCGGCGCTGCGGGCCGCGAACGCGCGTCTGCACGCGGAGGCGGCCGGCACCGCGCTCACGTTCCCGCGGGACGTGCGCGCCGATCAGGTGAGAGTCGAGACCGAGCTTTACAAATCACGCCGCCAGCAGCTTGATGAAAGTCTTGTTTCGCTCAAACGCAGCCACCAGCTAGCCGACGAGGAAATGCGGATGACCGAACCGCTCGTGAAAAAAGGCGTCGTCTCGGAAGTCGAACTGCTCCGCCTGAAGCGGCAGGTCAACGAATTGCTTTCCAACCTGCAGGACCGGCAGAACAAATTCCGCGCAGACGCACGCGCCGATCTGGCGAAAAACGAGGCCGAACTCGCCGCGATCAGCGAAGGCAATACCGCGCGCGCCGATCAGGTCAGGCGCGCGATCGTGCGGGCGCCGATGCGCGGCACCGTCAAGAACATTCGCATTACGACCATCGGCGGCGTCATTCAGGCCGGCCAGGACATCATGGAAATTGTCCCGGCGGAAGACCAGTTGCTGATCGAGGCCCGCATCAAGCCCGCCGATGTCGCCTTTCTGCATCCTGGCCTGCCTGCGACCGTAAAAATTACCGCCTATGATTACTCGATCTATGGCGGTCTGGACGCCGCGCTCGAGCAGATCAGCGCGGACACCATCCGCGACGACAAGAAACCCGATGAGAGTTACTACAAGATTCAGGTGCGAACCAGGCAATCGCATTTGCAGGGCAAGGAGGGTCCGCTACCGATTATTCCCGGCATGACCGCAAGCGTCGAAATACTGACGGGTCACAAGACCGTGCTTGAGTACCTGCTCAAACCGTTGCTCAAAGCCAAAGACAGTGCGCTGCGCGAGCGCTGACGGTGACGGTGA
>JAYWDM010000131.1:0-7145 GCA_043779885.1 Betaproteobacteria bacterium
CCGTCGGGCGTTGCTTTCGCGACGATCTCCGCCGCGATGCTGCCGCCGGCGCCGGTGCGATTGTCGACCACCACCGGCTGGCCCCACGCTTCGGTAAGTTTCGCGGCCAGCGGGCGCGCGACCATGTCGGTGACGCTCCCGGCGGAGAAAGGCGTCAGAATGCGCATCGGCTTCTCCGGAAATTCGGCCGCTGCGGCCGTCGCCGTCAATGCGGCGCAGACGGCAACAGAAAGTGTAAAAGCGTGTTGCCGATTTTGCGTCATGCGTGATCTTTCCCGGAACTTGCGCACGTCAAACAAAAGATACTCCCTCTCCCTCGATGGGCCGGGGGCGAGACCGGGAATTCGCGGGCCATGGCCCGCGCCGTTCGAGCGGCACCGGCTTGCAAGCCGGTGCGCGCCCTGCAAGGGAGGGTGAACGGCGCGCATTTTCCCCTCACCCTGCCCCGGCCCCCTCGCTTGTTGCACTTGCTCTCCCTATGGGGGAAAAAGGAGTCTGCTGCATGATTTGTCACAAAGCGCTCGCTTCCTGTCCACAGAAATGTCTGATGAACCAAAACGAGAGATTCGTCGTCGTGCATGGCGATCCAATTGTAGCGCAGGCGACTCGCCAGCATTGAGGCCGCCGCCGGCGGGCCGCCTGCGCAGCAGCGCAGGAAATACGTTTCCGTGTCCGCCAGGCTCGTTTTAAACCGGCCCTCCCGGAGCGTGCCGCTGCGTTTGTAAACGCGATTGATAAAGGGCACGAAATATCTGCCCACGTGCTGCATCATGTGAGACAGGCGCTACGGTCGGCTCCCCGCCGCCTCGATCAGGCGCTCCGGGGAGATTTTGCTCTTTAGCGGCTCGCTCCCGATTGCCGGGATGCGCGCCACGAGTTCGATCTCCGCGTAAAAACCCGTCAAGGGGAGCAGGTCAGAAATTGGTTGACGCGCCGATATACGTTATTGGTATACTCACTCAGGCTGATTGTGGAACCATGCTTTAGCATGGGTTCCTCTGCCCGGAGCCTATGTTCATGCCCAAACGGAAAACCAACGTAATCGAGAGTTTTGGCGAACGCCTCGCCCAACTGCGCAAAGCCGCCGGCTACACCCAGGTGGAGTTCGCCGCCGAGATCGGCATTACCCAGCGCATGGTCGCCTACTACGAGGCGCCCGGTGCGCAGCCGCCCGCGCATCTGTTACCGCAGATGGCTCAGGCCCTTGGCGTCGGCGCCGACTTGCTGCTCGGCATGAGTGCCCCGCGTCGGGTCAAGAAGATCGGCGCCAGCCGCTTCGAACGTCGTTTGATTGAAATCGAGAAGCTCGATGCCCAGGCCAAGCGCCAGATCGCACAGATCCTCGACACCTTCATTGAGCGCGAGAAATTGAAGCAGCGCGTACGCGCACAGGAGACCGCGACATCATGACTACACTTGAGCTCACGCTGAACCTGCCCGACGAGCTGGCGAGCAAGGCGCAGGCCGCGGGCCTGCTCAACTCCGAGGCCATCGAGAAGCTGCTGCGCGAACAGCTGCGCAAGCAAGCCGGCCAGGAGTTGCGGGCGATGATGGACAAGTTGAGCGCCGACGGCGCGCCCCCGATGACCGAAGACGAGGTGCAGGCCGAGATCGAGGCCTATCGGGCCGAGCGTCGCGCCACGCGCGGCTCGACCGCGTGAGGGTCGTGCTCGACACCAACACCGTGGTGTCCGGATTCCTGTGGGGCAACGAACCGCGCGCCATTGTCGACGCAGCCTGGGCGCATCGAACTCTTCACCTGTGCCGCGCTGATCGAGGAACTTGCCGGCGTCCTGCCTCGTCAGAAGTTCGCCAAACGTCTGGCCGAGAAGCAGCTCTCGATTCCGGCGATCGCTATCGCGTTCTTGCCGACAGCGTCGAACCCGCAATCCTCTCCGGCCCCGTCTCCCGCGATCCCGACGATGACATCGTCCTCGCCACCGCGCTCGCCGCCAACGCCGAACTCATCGTCTCCCGCGACAAGCATCTGCGTAACCTCAAGCACGTCCACCGCATCCCCATCCTCAACGCCACCGATGCCCTCCACGCAATCGAGCAGCAAACCCGCGACGGGACCAGCAACTAAAGCGACAACGCCCGCGATCAAGCGTTTGCACAGTATCAAGCCCGCGCGCCTCGCGCGCAAGCGTCGTCATTGTCGAGTGAACAAAACCGGCGGATAATCCACAACCGCTAATGGAGAAACCGTCATGAACAGTCCGAACGAGAAGGCCCTTCTGGAGAAACTAAAGTCCCTACCGCCCGAACGCGTAGCACAGGTGGAGGACTTCGTGGACTTCCTGCGCACGCGCGGTGACGCGCAGCGGGTCACCTGGGCTGCGACCATGGCCGCCGAGCCCGCGTTCAAGAAGGTTTGGGATAATCCCGACGATGCCGCCTACGACCGGCTATAGCTTTGGTGATGTCGTCCTGGTGCCATTCCCATTCACCGACCAGGCAGGCACCAAGAAGCGCCCCGCGGTCATTATCAGTAGCGACGCCTACAACACCGCGCAGCGCGATCTTGTCATCATGGCGGTCACCAGCCAGTTGAGGCCCTCGGGTGCGCTTGGCGAGGCGCTCGTCGCCGACTGGCAGGCAGCAGGCCTCATCAAACCCTCGGCCATCAAGCCCGTCATCACCACCATTGAGCAGGCACTCGTCATCCGGCGCCTCGGCCAGCTTTCAGCCGAAGATCAGCAGGCGCTCAGGAACGCCATCGGTAAGATCGTCGGCTAAATGAGCAGCGCCCGCGCAAGGCTGGCGACGGGAAGTGCGTCACTACGTTTCAATTCGGCAGGCAAACAACCGATTATGGCGATCGATTCTGTGAATCTGGTGATTCTGGGGTCAGGTCTATCATGGTAGCATTGCTGTCGACTGTCAGCGTTTTGCGTTTGCATCGATTCGCCTTCCAGCAAGTGATTCTGGCAAGTGATTCTGGGGTCAGGTCTATCATAGTAGCATTGCTGTCGACTGTCAGCGTTTTGCGTTTGCATCGATTCGCCTTCTCTTTTGCCTACCCGCCCGCACGATGCGCCCCACCGTCGTGAAGTGCACCTTGAAATGCCTGCTTATCTTGCTGTAGCTGTATTGCCCTGTATTCTACCTATACCCGCGTGTTACGGTTCCCCATGCACATGTCACATGCGTGCTCAGCCGATGTGTGGCAGCGATCGGGGCGGTCGCGGCAGGGTGTTTGCGCGGTACGCACGCCGGGAGTTTTCCGGGCGTGAGGCGAGACACGAGTGTGTCGCGACGATCGCTCCCGGGGAAATCAGTGTCTAACAGCCCGGATCCTGCTTATGCAGATAGCAGAAATAAGACTGGCCCGGATAGTCGCGCAACTCCGCAACCTGTTGCGGCGCGGGGGTGCTGCAACCCGCACTGCCCAATGTCAGGATTGCCAGCATCAGGAATAAGAGAAAGGATCGGGAGGGTTTCATCTGAATCGCCTTGGTGAGCGCGCGGCCGGTGCCATCGCTGACATCAACAAGGCTACGCTCGGCACCGGTCAAGCCAAGCAAAGTTACACAGGGTTACACGGGTTAAAGATTGCTTACAAGCGGCTCTCAGCGGGGGGGGGAAGGGTGAAGGCATCACCCGTCACCTCCAACGGCCGGTCGCGCTACGCGGCGCCGTCGTGCGTGGCAATGGCAACCACGGCGGGCGCGCCCGACCGGTTGCTCCACGCGTGATTGGTGCCCCGCTGCACGACGAAATCGCCCGCTTTGAGGCGGACTTCCTGCGTGTCGAGCACCAGCACGATTTCACCTTCGAGCACGATGCCGAATTCGAGCGTGCGCGTTTTCTGCATATAGGGATGCGGCGCGTCCGGCGAGAAGGTCGACGCGCGCGGCGAACCCATGCCGCGAAAAAAAGCCTCGACTTCGCGCGCGCCGACTTTGCCCGTCCAGCCGGCGTCCGGCGGAAACGTGACGACGTTCAGCACCGAACCATTGGCGGGCGGCTCGATGGCGTGGGGCAGATGCAGCGTTTCGAGCACGATTTTCTCGGGTGTGCCGTCGGTCACCCACATGCGCTGCGAGGCATAACCCGGGCGCGCCGGATCGATGCGCACGTCCGGCGACGGGCCATCGCTGACGAGGCACGATTTGCCGGTTTCCCGATCCATGCACACGATGCGCCGCGCGGGCTTGACGCCTGCCGGCAGTTTCACGTTGGGGTCAGCGCGCATGACCTTGTCGTTGCCCTGCGCGAGGCCGGCGGGCCCGTCCACAAATGTCGCCGCAATCATGTCGTACACCACGCGGCCGCCTTCCGGCCCGTAACTCTTCCATTGATGCCATGCGCCCACGTCGATGACGATGTCGCCGGGCTGCCACTTCACTTCGCCGTCGTCGAGTACCAGCGTGCGCTCGCCGTCGAGCAGAATCGCGTAATCGACGGTCGCGGTCTTGTGCATTCCGCCGGAGTGGGAGGTGGTGCCGCCGCGGTCCCAGCGCCTGCCGAGCGGATGTTCCTTGATCGGATGGGGCGGCACGCGGTGCACGTCGTTCGCGGCATCGTAGTCAGCCGCACGGCCCGCGCCCTGCACCACGCGCAGATGTCCGCCGTGCGGCGGGCCCGGGAAGTCGTACGCGAGGCCGCCGTCGTCGGTAGTCCCCGCGAGCGGGGCGGGACTCTCGTTCCAGACCCAGAAATCGGTGTGGCCGCGGCCCGCGCCCATCGATACTTCGTGCGTGCCCGGCGCCGGTCCGTCCCAGACGACTTTCGATTTTCCGTGCGCGTCGTTGCCGGTGACCACTCGCCGTATTGGCTTCAGACCGTCTTGTGCCATTGCTTTACTCCCCTTTGTTTGAATTTTTCTTTCGGCGTTTTATTGGACGCGCCGTCTTGATTGATGGGTATCGCTGCGCTCCACCCATACCGCGCTCCTTAGTCGAGTTTCCGCGCGAGACCGAGTTCCTTCAGCACGTCGCGCAGTTCCACGTGCAGCGCGTCGAGATAACGCAGCGTGTCGCGGCTGTTGTGATAATCGCTTTCCCACAGGTTTTGCGCGAGGCTCTCCTTCCATTGCGCATCGCGCGAGATGCGTTCCAGCACGTCGTCCCAGTACGCGATCTGCTCGGCGCTCAGTGCCTTCGGTCCCCAGAGTCCGCGCCAGGTGTTGAACGTGCCATTGACGCCCTGCTCCTTCCAGGTCGGAATCGACGCCAGGGGTCCGGCCAGGCGCTGCTCGGAGGTTACGGCGAGGATGCGCACTTTGCCGGCTTCGAGTTGCTTCGCGAGCGGACCGACGCTGCCGATGTGCAGATCGATGTGGCCGCCGAGGAGTGCTGAGACGGAGTCGCCCGAGGACTGGAACACCGGCGTCTTCAATTTGCGCGTGTCGACGCCGGCGGAACGCGCTGCCAGCACGTAGGCGATATGATTGTTGCCGCCGATCGCCGTGATGCCGGTGGCGAGCGCCGACGGGTCCTTCTTCAGCCGCTCGAGCAGCTCTTTGCCCGACGTGATCGGGGAATCGGCGCGCACCGCAAAGCCGATGAAGTCCCCGATCATGGTCGCCAGCGGCGTGAAGTCGCGATACCGCTGCGCCTGCGTGCCGGTGATGTAGTTCAATTGCTGCGTGATCGACACGACCGCCATGAAATGAGGGTCGCCCGCTTTCTGGCCCAGGTAGCTCAGCGTCGCGCTGCCGCCGCCGGCGGGCTTGTTCACCACGATCGCGGCGGTCGGAATGAGGCGCCGGTCCTGCAACAGTTTCTGCAGCAGCCGGCCGACCGCGTCGTTGCCGCCGCCGGGGGAGTTCGGAATGACGATCTCGATCTGGTTTGCCGGCTTCCAGTCCGCGGCGGCGAGGGGCGCCGCGTGCGCGGCGGCCGCGAGCAGGCACGCCAGCGCCGGCAGTGCGCGCCTCGCGCGCGCAAGCGGGTTTCGAATATCGTCGACTGGCGCGCTTCCCCGGTTCATCGGCCTTGCTCCTGGTTGCCGCGGATTTTTTTATCGGCCGCGCGATGCGCTATCATAGAGGCAAATACGAACGACAGCCATCGCGCGCCGACTTATCAGGCGGGCGGCGGTGATACACGGAGGCGCCATGACCGCTATCGCTCGCCCGGGGACGTCCGGCAAAATACAGGTCGAACCCCTGCCGTACGCGCTGGGCGCCCACGTAACGGACGTCGATCTGCGCAATCTGCATGATGCCGCGTTCGCGGAAATCCGCCAGGCGTGGCTCGAACACCTCGTGATCGTAATACGGGGACAGCAGCTCACCGACGACGACCTGACCGCCTTCAGCGCGCGCTTCGGCGTGCTCGACGAAGTGCCGCCCGTCAGCCAGGGACAGATGCCGCGCTATAACAAGCACGTGTCGGTGATCTCCAATATCGTCGAGAACGGCGTGCCGATCGGCGGACTGGGCGACGACGAAGTGATCTGGCACTCCGACACCTCCTATCGCGAATATCCGCCGTCGGCCAGCGTGCTGCACGCGTTGGAGATTCCGCCGGCGGGCGGCAACACCGGCTTTTCCAACATGTATCTCGCGCTGGAGACGCTGCCGCCGGCGCTGCGCGAACGCATCGACGCGCTGAGCGTGAAAAACGACACCACGTATACCGCGGGTGGGGAATTGCGCGAAGGCTATGCGCCGGTCACCGATGTGCGCGCGTGCCCGGGGGCGACGCATCCGATGGTGCGCACCCACCCCGACACGCGGCGCAATGCGCTGTATCTGGGGCGGCGGCGCAATGCATATGTTCACGGCCTCGAGGTGGCGGCATCGGAGGCGTTGCTCGATACGCTGTGGGCGCACGCCACGCAGGATTTTCTCGCGTGGCGCCATCAGTGGCGGGTCGGTGACGTGGTGGTGTGGGACAATCGCTGCGTCATGCACCATCGCGATCCGTTCGATCCGCACGGCCGCCGCATCATGCACCGCGCGCAGGCGCGCGACGGGCAGCGGCCCGCGCGCGACCATCAGGCGGATCAGGCGCCGCATCCGCGCGGGCAGCGCTACCTCGCCATGAATTTGGCGCGATAGCGTCGTGCGCGGAACAGAGAAACTTCCTCCCTTTTAAGGCATAGGTATCTACACATCTCCACTCCACAGCCCCTTCCCCCCTTGCGGGGGAAGGTTGGGATGGGGGGTAGGTGTGATAGCCGAGGTCATATGC
>JAYWDM010000132.1:0-7022 GCA_043779885.1 Betaproteobacteria bacterium
GAAAATACTGGGCGAGCGTGCGTTCATCGGTACGCGCTTCATAGACGATGTTTTTTTTCATTGCCCACGTCACGATCTGATGATAAAGCGGAATAATGGCGACATCTCTGGCAGCGATCGCGCCCGCTTCGCGCGCCAGCGCCGCGCGCTTTTTCTCGTCTACGGTATCGAGCGCCTGCCCGACAAGCTGATCGAGTTTCGGATTCGAATAGCGCCCCCAGTTCCACGCGCCGTGGCCTTTCTCGAGATTGACGGTCGCCAGCAGCGCTCGCAACGCCAGGTCCGCCGAATATGAGCCCCAACCGAGCATGGCGAAACTGAGCTGCTGGTCGCGTGCTTTGGTCAGATAGACATTTAGCGGCAGCGCTTCGACCCGGCAGTGGATGCCAACGCGCACGAGCATCTGCGCGACCGCCTGCGCCACCTGTTCGTCGTTGATGTAGCGGTTGATCGGTGCCGATACCGTGATCGCGAAGCCGTTCGGGTAGCCGGCTTCAGTGAGGAGTTTCTTGGCGCCGTCCAGATCGTAAGCTTCTGGTTTCAATTCGGAGTTGTAGCCGAAAATCTGCGGCGCCACCACGTTAGATGCCGGCACCGCGGCATTTTCCAGCGCGCGCTCGACGAGCGCCTTGCGGTTGATCGCCTTCGAAATTGCGCGCCGCACGCGGACATCCTTGAACGGGTTCGTGGCGAGCGGTTTGCCGTCGAGATCGGTCACGAACGGCGGCTGGGCGCGGTACTGGTCGAGCTGAAAAAAGATGGTGCGCCAAGACACCGTTTGCGCGAGTCGCAGGTTTCGGTCGCCGCGCAGCCGCGCGAGATCGGAGGTCGGCACGTTCTCGATCACGTCGACGTCGCCGGCAAGGAGTGCCGCGGTGCGCGCCACATCGGTGTGCATCATGAGAAACGTGACTTTGTCCCACGCCGGCCGCTTGTCCCAGTAGCCTTCGAAACGCACAAGCTCGACGCGGTCCCCGCGCGACCAGCGCACGAACTTGTACGGACCGCTGCCGATCATCGCGCGACCGTTGTCGAAATCGGCCGTGGTCGCGTTCAGCGCCGCTTTTTTGGAAACGATCATGACCGAGTTGAGATCCTGCGGCATCGCGCCATAGGGCGCGGTAGTTATCAGCCGTATGGTGTACGGATCGACGATCTGCTTTGCTACGATGCGGCGCACGTAGACCGCGAAGCCGCCCGGGCTGCCGGCAATCGATAGTGGACGCTCAAGCGAGAACGCGACGTCCTCGGCGGTGAGTTCCGAGCCGTCGTGAAATTTTATTCCCTCGCGCAATTTGAATTCCCACGTCGTCGGATTGACCGCGCGCCAGGAGGTGGCGATGCCGGGGATCAGGCGCGCGCGTTCGTCGACGCGTGTCAGCGCATCGAACACGTGCCAGCCAATGGTGGAGTTGGGTTCCACGGCGACGTAGTGCGGATCGAGCGACGTGACAACGGTGCTGAGCGCGATCGTCAGGTCGGCCGCCGAGACCGTTGCGGCGAACATGAAAGCACCTGCGATACCGCACATGAGACGAGACGCGGCAAAAGCCATCCAATGTTTCATCGATCACTCCTGTGGCCCCTACCATTGTATTACCGATTTGCAGCCGGCTTTATTCCAGCCGCCAACAGCACTCTTGGGGTCAGCATGCGCTGCACCCGGTTTGTTGCACCGGAATCGGTTGGCACAAGCTGAAAAACCGCCCGTGCTTAAGTTGCCCGCTTCCTCAATTACCCCGCTACCGAGCGACGGGTTCGGGCATCGTTGGGAGCGATTCCAAATCTTCGATGGCGCAGATTGTGACCGGCTCGGTGCGATTCCTGACCGTCAGCTCGTGACGAGGAAAATCTGAAACGTCGATCCCGGCGCGCTGCGCTGCGGCCTCCGAAATGATCAACTGGCACTGGTACTGTTTGGTGAGATCCTGCAGACGGCTCGCGACGTGCACGGTATCGCCGACTGCGGTCAAGTACATCGCTTCACCGTGCCCCATGCGGCCGACTATAGTCGGGCCGGCGTGGATGCCGATCCCCATTCGCAGCGGTTCGCCCAGTTCCCCGGCGAGTTCCGAGCTCATCGCGGCAAGCCCGCGCACCATGGACTTCGCCGCGGAAACCGCGTCGCGGCAACCCCGCTCGGGACCCGACTTGACACCGAACAGAGCCATGACGCCATCACCAGTGAACTGATTGGGGATGACTCCCGCCTGCTCTATGGCGCGGCTCATGGTCTCGAAATAGCGGTTGAGGAAGAACACCACGTCGTAAGGCATCTTGCGCTCGGCAAGACGTGTGAAGCCCCGCAGATCGGCGAATAGTACTCAGTTTTCTTGCTCCTTTCCCACGAGGTAGTCAGGCTGCGCGAAGCCGTCGCGTGCAGTCGCGGTTGCCGGCAGGAGCGGGATCACCGACAAATCGTGCGTCGGACACAGCTGGCAGGCGAGCCGTACGGTGGGCGCGGCACCGACGCGGTTAAGCACGACAAGCTCCTCGGCACTCGCCGGAGGCAGCGACTGCCATCCCCGGACGATGCGCACCCGGCAGGTCGAGCAGCGCCCGCGCCCGCCGCACACCGAAGCGTGAGGAATACCGGCGGAACGGCTGGTCTCGAGCACGGAGTAGCCGACCGGCACCACCACCGTGCGGCCGTCGGGATAGCGAATGCGTACAGCACTGCGGCGGCGCTCGTAGGCCTGGCGCAGCAGGCGTGCCAGGAGCGTCAGCACGACGCTGGCTGCGAACACCAGGAGAATGGCTTCGGCGGTGCGTTCGAGAAATACGCGCTCTTCCGCGTTGGGCGAGCGCGCTGCAGCAATGGCCTGCGTTATCCAGCCAGGTTGCTCGGCGAACCGTAGCACTTCGCGCCCGCCGTCGGCAAAGCCAAGCAGTGCAAGCACCGGTACCAGCACCGCCAGTACAGCGAGCCATGGCGCAACGCGGGAGTAACAGGGCTTTAACCGCAACCACAGGTGCAGGCCAATGCAGCCGTGTGTCCAGACGATCACCAGCAGCAGTGCCTGGCGCACCCCGAAGTCGATGTGCAGCTTCCAGTAGTTCAGCAGGAGCGGCGTGTAGGTATCATCAAAGCCGAACCATTCGAATCCGAGCCGCGTGACGACGGCGTGGATGGTCAGCAGCGGCAGGATGGCGAGCCCGAGCACAAGTTGCAGCGCTTCCAAGGCGGGCATGCGCAGGTTCCGGCGAAGATACAGCGACCAGAGCCCCAGGCAGAAATGCACCAATAGCGAACCGTATAGCGCGATGGTGCCAGCCGGATTGCGCCACAACCATAGGAACCATTCGCGGCCGGTATTCATCGCCGCCAGCGACACCAGCCCTAATGCGTGATTGGTAAGATGAGTCGAGACGTAAGTAAACAGCACCAGGCCCGTAACGAGCCGCACGCGGCGTATCATGGCGGCGCGCGACGGCGCGCATGATTGGTTGACTTAATGCTTCCCCCCCGCTGTGTTCATGAGCGACGCGTGATTGCCGGCAATTGAACGAAGCGGCGCCCTGAGGCGCCGCATAAAGAGTAAGCGACGAAGGAGTTTTGCGGAGGCCGTCGTTACTTACAATACCGCACGACTTTACATCAAAACGTGTGCCGCATGCCCAACGCGTAACCGGTGCTCGTGGCGCCCGCGGCGGCGCCGATCCCCGCGGCATTGGCAAACTGGTAATTCGCGCCGGAGTCGTTCGCCACGCGCGTGTAAAAGCCGTACAGATCGGTGCGCTTCGACAGGGTGTAGCTGTAACCGAGCGAGTAGTGCTGCGCGCCCAAGCCGTTCGTTAAACACGCGGCGCCACCGACCAGGCTGCAACTACCACTTTGCGCCCTGCTGTAAAGGGCACGGATGGTGCCCGGGCCGATTTCGTGAGTTGCCGTAAGTGAGTATGCATTGCGGTCGTAGCTCTTGAAATTCGTGGCGGCGGCAGCACTGTTGTCCTGTTCATATTTCAACCGCTCATAGATCAGTCCCAACTTGGTATGACCGAAGCCGTAGCGCGCGACGAACTTGTTGCCGGTGTCCCGCGACGAAGCCGCAGGTGAACCGGCCACCGCTGCCACGGTCACGGCCTGCGCCGCAGGAGCAATTGCGCCAAGCCCGAAGTAATCGGTATGCAGCTCATAACCGTAGCCGAGGTACAGCGGCCCGTTCTCATAGACCACGTTCAAACCCCAGATGTTGGGATTCACCTGGGTTAGGGCGAGCGAGTTGGACGTCTTGCCTTCGTTGAGCGAATACACAACGCGCGCGCTGAGCCCTTTGTAGTCCGGAGTCCAGTACTGGATGCTATTGCCCTGACGCCTTTCAAAAGACGCATTGACCGGGTTGGCAAAGGTCGTCCCTGCCGCGTTGAGCGTGACGTTGCCGTTGGTTACGGGCCCCACACCGAATCCCGGCGTACCAATGATTGCGCCGGTATACGTAATACCCGTGAAGTACATCGGGTCAACGGCCCCAGACAGGACTTTATAGGGCGTGTCCCATTGTCCGGCAAACACGGTGCCCCAATTGCCGGACAGCCCGACGTTGGTATTCCGAGTCCCAAAGCCACCGCCGACCGCCGTGCCATTGGCGGTATTGGTTCCCAATGTGGCCTGATTGTCGAAGCCGATCGCCGACTCGATCTGGAAGATGGCCTTCAGTCCCCCGCCCAAGTCCTCCACACCTCTGAAGCCGATGTTCGACGAGTTCGATGTCACGCGGTCCCGCCACGGAACATTGACGCCGGTCGGTGTCGCGCCCAGTTGACCGGGAGCAAGCGCGGCGGCCGGCGAAGCACCGCCCGCTTGAACCGCTTCATAGTCCGTGTTGATCGTGCCGTAGATCTGCACACTGTTGCTCTCCGCCAGGACAGCGAACGGAACTCCAAAGGCGGACGCTAAAGCTAAAGCCAGTAGTTTGTTGCTCATGCGGGTCTCCTGAAAGTTTAAAAAAAGAATGCGTGCTTGCCGCACTCACTCCTCAATACTCAAGGCCCGTGTCCGATATTCCTCGCGCAGACTTTATTTTTCGTTAGCGAATAAAATCACCCATTGAGCGGTAATTCAAAATAGAGAGGCACGGAACAAACGCTCTAGGATTCTCGGTGGCGATACGTTTTTTTCGCGTTCGTTGTGATTTGTTAGTCACGCCACCTCGCCTAATTCAATGCGGAGTTGACGATACCCTGCCGCCGCGGGAATTAAAGCAACGGCAAAGCGGTTATATGAGTATACGAAGGTCGATCGGCGATAGTTATCGTGACATCACCGTTCCAATCGGGATATCGAGCACCGGGGCAATTGTTTTGTATGACCTAACCACGCACTTACATTAATCAGGAGAACAAAGAATGAAACCCAAGAGCAATGGCTTTACCGCATTTGCCGGAATTATTTTGGCATCGATCTCTATTTCCGCTGCATCCGCCGCTGGGATTGCGATCGACCGCGATTTCGGCAGTGTGAGCGACGAAAGGTATGCGACCCGTGTCATCACCATTGCTCCCAGTGCGAAGTGGGTCAACATTACGCAGGACGAAATCATCAAGTTTATAGATGCTTCTACCGGCAAATCTTTTGCGTGGAACTTCGATACAGTGGTTAGGGTTTTTGACCTGAGTTCGGTTGCGCCAGACGGTATCCTGAGTGGACATCATGTAGACGCCTATGTCGCCGTCAATCCACGTAAAAGCAATAACAACTGAGAATGGTAATCCCCCAGCCGGGATAAATATCCCCGCTTGGGGGGCATTCGGTTGGTTTATGAATAACCGGGTAAGCGGTGCCGGAACGATTATTTAATCTGGTTATAAGTCATCATGAATGATGTTCCACATCTGACCACGGCGCTGAGCGGCCCGCTGCTCGACCTCGAACAGCGGATACTCCATGCAATGCCGGCGATCGAAAACTGGCTGCATGGCAAATGGCAGAAGCATGCGACGCCGTTTTATTCGTCGGTGGACCTGCGCAACAGCGGCTTCAAGCTCTCGCCGGTCGACACTAACCTGTACCCCGGCGGGTTTAACAACCTCAATTCGGAATTCGATGCGCTATGCGTACAAGCGATCACGAGGGCAGTCGAGAAAAGCTGCCCCGATGCGCGCGGGGTGTTGCTGATTCCGGAAAATCACACGCGCAATATGGGTTACATGCAGAATGTTGAGGCCCTGCAAAGGATATTGCGAAATGCCGGCATGCGCGTACGCATTGGCAGCCTGCTTCCGGATTTGACCGCGCCGATGGATATCGACCTGCCGAACGGCAGCAAGCTCAGGCTCGATTTTCTTGTGCGCAACCGCAACCGGCTGGGTGTCGAGGGCTTCGATCCCTGCGTGGTGCTGCTCAACAATGACCTCTCGTCGGGCCTGCCCGAAATCCTGCGGGGTCTCGAACAGGCCGTTCTGCCGCCGCTCCACGCCGGCTGGTTCATGCGCCGCAAATCAAATCACTTTGCGGTATACAGGGATGTCGCCACCGACTTCGCGCAGTTAATCGGCATCGACCCGTGGTTGATCAATCCCTATTTTGGGAAGTGCGGCAAAATTAATTTCCAGGAGCGCCAGGGCGAAGAGTGTCTTGAGGGCTACGTATCCGAAGTTCTCACGGACATTCGAGCCAAGTACCAGGAATACGGCATCAAGCAGGATCCCTTCGTGATTATGAAAGCTGATTCCGGCACTTACGGCATGGCTATCATGACAATTAAGGATCCCGCGGAGGTGCGTAACCTTAACCGTAAAGATCGCAAGAAGATGGAGATGGGTAAGGGACGCGTCGAAGTCCATGAAGTGCTGGTGCAGGAAGGCGTTTATAGCTTCGAAACCGTCAACGGCGCCATCGCGGAGCCGGTGATCTACATGATAGATCAGTTCGTGGTGGGCGCTTTCTATCGCGTGTGCGCGGGTCGCGGCCAGGACCAGAACCTGAACGTGCCGGGCTCACATTTCACGCAACTTGCGTTCGAGAAACCCTCCAATGCGCCTAGTCCGGACGTTCCGGACGCACCGCCGAACCGCTTTTATGC
>JAYWDM010000133.1:0-17969 GCA_043779885.1 Betaproteobacteria bacterium
TTTTGCCGGCGCCGACGTCATCAGCCTGCATATTCCGCTCAACAAGGAGACGCGCGGTATCGTCACCGCAGCGGACCTTGCGTGCATGAAGCCCACGGCGTTGTTCGTCAACACCAGCCGCGCACCGTTGGTTGCGACGGGCGCACTCGTCGAAGCGCTGAATAAGGGCCGCCCGGGCTTCGCCGCGATCGACGTCTACGAAGAAGAACCCATCGTCGGCGGCAATCATCCTTTGCTCAGGATGCCGAATGTAATCTGCACTCCGCACCTGGGTTACGTCGAGCAGCGCACTTACGACGCCTACTACGGCGCCGCGATCGACGGCATCCTCGGGTTTGCGGAAGGCAAACCGGTCAATGTGTTGAATCCGGAGGCGCTGGGCAGGAAGTGACAGCCTGACTCTTAATCCGGTCGTCGCGCACCAGATTCCCGGCCAGTTTTGCGCCGCTTACTGCCCGTCGTCGACGTGCTTGTACTGCGACGCGAGTTGCTGCTGCACGTGGGCCGGCACCGGTTCGTAATGGCTTAATTCCATCACGTAAGAGCCCTGGCCCGCGGTCACCGACTTCAAGCGCGCCTGGTAGTTATTGAGTTCCGACAGCGGCACGCGGCCGGCAATGGTGGCCATATCTCCCCCCGCGCTCTCGGTGCCGCTGATCTGGCCGCGCTTGGCTGAAATATCGCCGGCGATGTCGCCGATGTTCGGCGCGGGCGCCTGAATGCGGATGTCGACGATGGGTTCGAGGACGATGGGCCGCGCCTTGAGTATCGCGTCGAGAAACGCGCGTTTGCCGGCGGACACGAACGCGACCTCCTTGGAATCGACCGGATGGTGCTTGCCGTCGTGGACGATCACGCGCACATCCTGCATCTGAAAGCCGGCGAGCGGTCCCGCCGCCAGCACTTCGCGCACGCCTTTCTCGACCGCCGGGATGTACTGCGAAGGTATCGTGCCCCCCTTGACCTGGTCGACGAACTCGAAGCCGGCGCCGCGCGCGAGCGGCTCGATGCGCAGGAACACTTCGCCGAACTGCCCCGCGCCGCCGGTTTGTTTTTTGTGCCGGTGATGGCCTTCGGCTTTGGCGGTGACCGTCTCCCGGTAAGGGATGCGCGGCGGCCTGGTGGTGACGTCGACGCGGTACTGTTTCTGCATCCGGTCGAGGATGTAGCGCATGTGCAGGTCGCCGAGCCCGCTGATCACGGTCTCGTTGCCGCTGTGATCGATGCGAAAGCACGGGTCTTCGGCGGCGAGTTTGTGCAGCACTTCCGAGAGCCGCTGCTCGTCGCCGCGCCGCTTCAATTCGAGCGCGAGCGCGTGCATCGGCACCGGGTACTGCATCGGTTTGAGATGGATGTGGTCTTCGTCGTGCGAGTCGTGCAGCACGGCGTCGAGCGTGATTTCCTCGACCTTGGTCACCGCGGCGATGTCGCCGGGGACGCACGCGTCGGTTTCGACGTGCTCCTTGCCCTGCAGGGTAAACACGTGCCCGACCTTGAACGGCTTGCGCCCGTCGCCGATGAACAACTGCGAATCGCGCCGTATCGTCCCCTGGAACACGCGGAACGCCGCGAGTTTGCCGACGAACGGATCGATCACGATCTTGAAGACGTGCGCCAGCACGTGCAGCTTCGGATCGGGCAGGGCGCGGATTTCGACGGCATCGGCGCCCTCGCCTTTGTAAAAGAGCGGCGGGTTGCCTTCGGCGGGATTCGGCATCAGCTTGACGAATACGTCGAGCAGTTCCGCGATGCCGACGCCGTTGCGGGCCGACGTAAAACACACCGGCACGAGGTGCCCGTCACGCAGCGCCTGCTCGAACGGCGCATGCAATTGCTCCGCGCTGATCTCGCCCTGTTCGAGATAGGTCTCCATGAGTTTCTCGTCGACTTCGACCACCTGTTCGACGAGCGCGCGGTGCGCGTCTTCTACCGAGGAGAAATCCGCGGCGCCCGACGGGTTGAAAAAACAGTCGACGACCGTCGTGCCGCCCGCGGCCGGCAGGTTGATCGGCAGGCATTCCTTGCCGAACGCGCTCTGTATTTCCGCCAGCAGCGCAGGCAGATCGACATTTTCGGCGTCGATCTTGTTGACGATGATCATGCGGCAGAGGCTGCGCTCGCGCGCCCACTGCATCATGCGACGCGTGATCATCTCGATGCCGTTCTGCGCGTTGATGACGACCGCGGCGGTTTCCACGGCGGCCAGCGCGTTCAGCGATTGGCCGAGGAAGTCCGGATAGCCCGGCGTGTCGATCAGATGAATGTGCGTATCGCGGTGCGCAAGGTTGACGATGGTGCTGGCGAGCGAGTGCCTGAACTCCTTCGCGAGCGGGTCGAAGTCGCACACCGTGGTGCCTTTGTCGATGCTGCCGGGCGCCGCAATCGCGCCGGAACTGTGCAGCAGCGCCTCGGCCAGAGTGGTCTTGCCGGCAGCCCCGTGTCCGACCAGGGCAATCGTGCGTATCGCGTCGGTCGCGTATTTCGGCATCGCGGATTCCCTCCGGTTTTGAGCGTTTGCTTTCGAGTATAGAGAGGCACCGGAAGGTCGACAAGACGGATGCAGACCGTTGTTGACACACAGCAAGCGCTTAACCCCTTTGTGGCCGGCGCGCCGTTTACAGGGTAGACATCGGTTGGATGTTCAACGGAAGGAGAAAAAACCGTGAAAAAAGCGTTAATTGCAGCCGTCCTGCTGTTTGGCATGGCGGGCCAGGCCCTGGCAGTGGGCGGGGTGGCGGACGTGACGATATACGACCGCGCCGAAAACCGCACGCTGCCGGTGTATTACCACGACGGCCGCTATTACGTCGCCGGCAAGCCGGGCAACGAATACCAGGTCAATATTCGCAATAATCTGCCGGGCGAAATTCTCTCCGTGGTAGCGGTGGACGGCGTTAACGCGGTGTCGGGCGAGACGGCCAACTGGAACCAGACGGGCTATGTCCTGAGTCCGCACCTGTCGTTCGGCATCAAGGGCTGGCGCAAGAGCCTCCAGCGTGTCGCCGCTTTCTTCTTTACCGAACTCGACAATTCGTATGCCGCGCGCAGCGGCCGGCCCGACGACGTGGGCGTGATCGGCGTTGCGGTATTTCGCCGCAAGCCGGAACCCGCCGTTGGCATGCATCGCGATTTCGATCGCAGGCGAGAGGCGCCTGCCGCCGGCGCAGCGGCCGGCGAGGCGCAAGGCTCGGCCAGCGAGCGGGTTGCGCCGTCCGCAAGCCTGGATGCCGCCGCGCCGCCCGCGCAGAAGAGCCTGGGCACCGGTCACGGCCAGAGCGAAACCTCGGTCGTGCGTTATACGAACTTCGAGCGCGCGTCGACGACGCCCGACGAAGTGATCACGATCTACTACGACAGCTACCGTAACCTGGTCGCGCAAGGGGTGGTCAGGGACAACCCGCGGGTTGCGCGCCCGCGCCCGTTTCCCGCCCAATTCGTGCCCGATCCCCGCTGAGGATGACGTGACCGGTGCGGGACACGGTCGAACCCGGCCGGGGTTGCCGGTATGCGTCCGGTTGCGCATACTGGCAACCCGTTATGCCGCAGCACGAGAATTCGAGCGATGAAGAGTTGATGCAACGCTACCGCGATGGCGACGCCGGGGCGTTTGATGTGCTTTACGGCCGCCACAAGGGCGGCGTTTTCCGCTACATGGCGCGCCAGTGCGGCAGTCGCGGCATCGCTGAAGAACTGTTTCAGGACGTATGGATGAACCTGATCCGCGCCCGCGCGGCCTATACGGTGCAGGCGAAGTTCACGACTTACCTGTACCGGCTCGCGCATAACCGGCTGATCGATCATTACCGTTCGCAGTCGGGCCAGGCGGCGGCGTCGTTTGATGATGCGGACGGACCGTCGCTCGATCAGGTGGCGGCGGCGCGCACCGATGATCCGGCAGTGAGCGCCGATGTCAGGCAGCAGGCGCAGCGGATATTGCAACTCATCGAGAGCCTGCCGGAAGCACAGCGCGAGGCATTTTTGCTGCAGCAGGAGTCAGACATGAGCGTGGAAGAAATCGCGCAGGCGACCGGCGTCAATCGCGAGACCGCGAAGAGCCGCTTGCGTTATGCGGTCGCGAAGCTGCGGCAGGGCGTGCAGGGTTAGCGCCATGGCCATGCGCGAACTGCCAGCCGGCGACATGGAGCGTGACAGCACGCTGACGGCGATGTATCGCGCTGCGGCGCAGGACGCCCCGCCGGCCGCGCTCGACGCCGCGATCCTTGCCGCGGCGCGCCGAGAGGTCGGCGCGCGGCCGCGGCCTGCCGGTCTTGCATTCGGTCATTCATGGCGCATGCCGTTGTCGCTTGCAGCAGTGATCGTATTGAGCGTAAGTCTCGTAACCCTCGTGCGGGAAGAAGCGCCTGAACTGACTGAACCGCCCCGCGCCGGGCAGCCGACCGCCGATCCGGAGCGCAAGCCCGCGGCGAGTGCCGATTCAGGCGCTGCGGCCACCGCCCCGGGTTTCGTGCCCGACGCGCAACGGTCGAAGAGCATCGGCCTCAAGCCCCCCCAGCCGATGTCTTCGCCGGGTCTGGGCATGCGTCAGCCGGAATCCGCGGAGCGCGGCGCGCAGTCGCGCAAGGAAAAGCTGGCAGACAGGCAGGAGGCGGATGCACCCGCGTCCGCCGGTTTCGCGAAACGCCGCGATGCGCCAGCCAACGTTATGGAGCAGCAAAACGACAAGCGCGCGGCGACTCCGCCGCCAGGCCAGTCCGCGGCTGTCACCGCCCCTATGATGGATAGCATTGCCCAGCAGCCACCCGCGGCTTCCGCGGCCAGCGGCGTGGCAGACACCAGGACGCTGAGCAGATCGCAGGCCGCCGATAGTGACCGCCCGCAGCGCGACCAGCGGTTGCGGGCGGCGCCCGAGCCGGCGCCGGTTGCGGAAAAGCAATCCGCCGAGGCGCCGCCTGCGCCCAATGTCGAGGCGCGGCCCGCGGCCAAAGCCAGGAGTGCATCGCCCGCAGTGAGCGCAATGGGCAAACTGGAGCGGCTTGAGTTGCCGCCGGAGAAATGGCTTGAACGCATTGAGGAATTGCGCCGGCAGGGTAAGTTCGACGAAGCGAAGGCAAGCCTGGCGGAATTCAGAAAGCGCTTTCCGGATTACCGGCTGCCGGAGGCGTTGCGCGATTGGGGTAACCCGTGAGCCCGCCCGCTGACGACCCCGAAGATCCGCGTCCCGTCATGCCGCCGGAACCGGAGGCGAGCGCGTGTTGCCAGAGCGGTTGCGATCCATGCGTTTACGATCACTACTGGGACGCCATGAATCGCTATGAGCGGGCCTTGGCGGAATGGGAACTCCGGCGCGCGCCGGCAAAGGCGGCAGTCAAGACCATCATGGGCTAAGAATTTCGGTATCCGACGCGGCACCGTCCATTTGACAACCCCTTGGAAATGCATATAATGCCGCCTGTTGTTGCGATGCAACATGCAACTTAAATCAGCAAAACCTTGGTGAATCTGCGCCAGATTCTTATTGCTTACACGCAATTCAACCACTAGAATTAGGAAAATTTTTCACGAAAACCACAAGCTGTAGTGGTTTTTAGTTTTTACCGCCGTAACAAGGAGAGAATAATTACCCCAGCAAGGTAACTGTCCGCCGGTTACAATTCGCCCGGCAATTTACGAAAGGAGGTTTTGCGTCATGGCAAAATCACACCCCGAACGTCTCGACGAGCAAAGTGTCCCGCGCTTATCCCCTTGGGCACGCAACATCCTGGCCAGCTTTACGTTATTGGCCTGTCTGGTTTCACTTAACATCATTCTGCATAATCAACACGGCATGCGCTTGGCCAGCGCGTTCACGCTTGGCCTGCGTGCTTTGCACTTGACGCCTCCGGTGGACCTGCGGACGGAAGCACCGCCGCTGGCAGTGGTTGACGCCGAAAGTGGAAAGCACCGCGCCATAGGCGACTATCTGGCGCGACGCTACCGCGTATCGTCGGAAATGACGACCGATGTGGTCGCCAAGGCTTATACCATCGGTGCCGAGATCAAACTCGACCCCATGCTGATACTGGCTGTAATCGCAGTCGAGTCGCGATTCAACCCGGTAGCGGAAAGCGTCATGGGCGCCAAGGGTCTGATGCAGGTGATCCCGCGTTACCACACCGACAAGTTCAACCCGCTCGGTGGCGAGAAGGTCGCATTCGATCTGCACGCCAATATTTTTGTCGGCGCCAAGGTGCTCAAGGAATATATCCGCCGCACCGGCGATCTGGCGAACGCGCTGCAGATGTACGTCGGCGCCAGTTCTGACGAGAACGAAAATGGCTATACGGGCAAGATCATCGCGGAACGCGACCGCCTGTATCAGATCCTGCGCCAGTTCCAGAGCCAGAATCGCACGGCGCAGCACCAGCCTGCGGGTCGTCCGCGCGGCGCGGCCATCTAGCGTGCGTTGAAGGCGGGCCGGGTTGTTCAACCCCGGCATTACCTGGTCCTTAATGACAGTGATCGCTAACTTAACAGAGTCCGGCGGTCGCGCGGCGGTGCCTGGCTCAGCGCGGCGGGATCGAATAAGTGCATGTCACGTGGGCGACCGGTTCCGGATCGCCGTCTGAAAAAAGCGTAACTTCTCCCACGGCAAGCCGCTTGCCGACTTTCAGCAGCTTGGCTTCGCCGATCACATCCCGCTGCGCGGGCCTGCGCAGGAAATTGATATTGAGGCTGGTGGTTACCGCGAGCGGCACCAGGCCGATTTCACCGAGCAAAGCCGCGTACATCGCGACATCCGCGAGCGCCATCAAAGTAGGGCCCGACACGGTATCGCCGGGGCGCAGGTGCTTTTTGTCCACGCGAAAACGCGCACGCGCCGATTTCCCGCCGAGCGCCTCGATGCTGACGTGCCCGTCATGGTCGAGTTGGTACTCATGCAGCAGGTTCTGCACCTGTTGCGCCGTGACGCTAGGCATGGGCGTCTGACTGCGCGTCCTGCGCCAAGTTTGCTCCGAGCAGCACTTGTGCGGCCGGCCCGCCTGCACGGCGCCCGTCACTGGCGCTGTGATACAGTTGACCTATCGAGTTCCACACGGAGGCCGCCATGGCCGAGCAGGATGTGCCCAAGGATTGGTTCGAGTTCATGCAAAAAATGTGGAATCCCGCGTCGTTTCCCTTGCCCGGCATGATAACGCCGACGGTCAACGTTGAGGAGATCGAGAAAAAGATCAACGAGCTCAAAGCGGTGGAAACCTGGCTGACGGTCAATACCGGGTTCGTGCAGATGACTATCAAGACTCTCCAGATGCAGAAAGCGGCGCTTGAAAGCCTGCGCGCGGCCGGCGAGGCTGCCGCCAAGTCAGCCCAATCGGCGCCGTCCAAGCGCGGCAAGTAATTTTGGAGAACCCGGTTGGCCACGGAACCACACGGAAGGGCACGGAAAAATCAGCCCATCCTGGCTCCGCAGTGCGCGACTTTCCGGGTGCCGTGATGTGCCCATCGACGTCGTTTTTCGTCCGTGTCTTCCCGTGTGGTTCCGTGGCTGCATTGCCGTTTTAGATAATTCGCGTCACCCTAACCCGCAACCGTTGCGGCATCGAAGAACGGCCGGCCGCCCTTGACCTGGGTCCGATGCATCAATCGCCGCGACTCGGGATCAAACGCATCACGGCGATGCATTGCGCAACGGTTGTCCCACAAGATCAGATCACCGACTTTCCACTGCTGGTACCAGGCGAACTGTTCCTGCGCGGCGTGCGCCCATAGCTGGTTCAGGAGCTCTTCGCTTGCATCGAGCGCGAGACCGACGATGCAGGCATTGCGGCGCCGGCCGAGAAAGAGCGCGTTGCGTCGCGTCGCGGGGTGCGTGCGTATGAGCGGGTGAACCGCGCCCGGCGCCTCGCGCGGATCGGTAATCTCCTTGAAGCCTTTGCGCAGCTCGCCCGCGCTGTTGCGGCTCGAGTCGTGTCTGCATTGCAAGGCGGCAATCGTGCGCTTCAGGTCGGCGGGAAGCGTGTCGAAGGCGTCGTACATATTGGCGAAGCCCGTATCGCCGCCCGCGGGCGGCACTTCGATCGCATACAGCAGGCTGCCGATCGGGGTCACTTCGTTGTACGACATGTCGGTGTGCCATTCGGCTTCGTAATGGCCGAGGTTGCCGATCGACTTGCCGTCGACTTTGATGTTCGACATCACGGTAATTTCAGGATACGGGTCCTCGACTTCACTGCCGGCGTGCACCGGCGCGCGGTCCAGTTCGCCGAACAGGCGGGCGAAAGCGAGCAAGCGCGGATCGTCAAGGTGCTGGCCGCGAAACCGCAGTACGAGGTGCCGGTGCCAGGCCTCTTCAATGGCCTTGAACGTCGCGCTGTCCGTGGGTTGCGACAAATCGATCCCATCGATATCCGCGCCGAGGGCCGCGCCGGTCGGTATGACGGTGACCGCTGTTTTGCCGGGCAAATCCATGCCGCTCTCCTTGATGCTCGCGTTTGACTCAGTCCGAAATTTTATTCCGCAGCAGTCCCAGACCGGCGATTTCCGTTTCCAGGATGTCCCCCGGCCGCATGAATTCCGGCGGCGTGCGCGCGTGACCGACTCCGGCGGGGGTGCCGGTGCAGATGATGTCGCCCGGTTCAAGCGTCAGCCCCGCGGAAAGCTCGGCGATGATGCGCGGGATTTTGAAATACATGTGGCGCGTGTTCGAACTCTGCTTCGTAACCCCGTTGACGCGGCATGCAATATCCAGGTCCTGGGGATCGGCTACTTCGTCGGCCGTCGCGATCCATGGCCCCATCGGGCAATGCCCATCGAGGCTCTTGCCTTTGAACCATTGCTGGCCATGCCGGCGCTGCACCTCGCGCGCCGATACATCGTTGACGACCGTGTAGCCGAAGATGTGCTTCATCGCGTCGGCTTCCCTGATGTTGACGCCGCCCCTGCCGATGATGACGCCGAGTTCCACTTCCCAGTCGAGTTTTCCGGTTACGCCGGCGTGCGCCGGGACATCGGCATAAGGACCGTTCACCGTGGTCGGGGCCTTGGTGAAAAATGCCGGATGCGTCGGCATTTCCTGGACATGGGGGCGCGCTTTCGCGCCTTCCGCAAAGTGTTCGACGTAATTCCAGCCGACACAGAACACGTTCTTGCGCGGACGCGGAACAGGCGCAATCAGCGTGACGCTGGCGAGCGGGGTTGCCTCCCTGGCGCGCATAGCCACGTCGCGCAGCCACTTGAGCGCGGCGTCGCCCGCTGCGATCAGTGCAACCATGTCGGCAGGATCGAACGGCGGATCGCCGCCGATATTCTTGAGGTCGACCACCTCTTTGCCCTCGCGCACGAGTCCGACATGTTGCGGCCCGTGCAGCCGCGGCGTGAAAGTTACGAGTCGCACTCTATATTCCCCTTGTCATTTCTTCTGTCCATGGCCAATGGCGCCGGTTTTCGCAGCGGTTACCAGCCGCCCTTGAATCTTTCCGTCGCCCTGATCAGTTCCGCGCAAATGCCGGGTTCCCACGCCGAGTGACCGGCGTCGGGCACGATCACATACTCGGCCTCCGGCCATGCGTGATGCAGATCATGCGCGCTGACGACCGGACACACCGCATCGTAGCGGCCCTGCACGATTACCGCCGGAATGTGGCGCAGCGTGCCGACGTTGTCGAGGAGCGAATTCGCGGGCAGAAAAATGTTGTGCAGGAAGTAATGCGCTTCCATGCGCGCGAGCCCCAACGCGACGACGTCGCTTGCGAAGTGGGCGACGGTATCGGGGCTTGGCAGCAGCGTCGAGCATGAGCCCTCGTAAACGCCCCACGCGCGTGCCGCCGGCATGTGTACCGCAGGGTCAGGGTCCATCAGCCGCTTGCAATAGGCGTCGAGCAGGTTATCGCGCTCGTGTGCGGGCACCAGGCCCGCGAACTTCTGCCACGCTTCCGGGAAAATGTTTCTGAGCCCGTACAGGAACCAGTCGATTTCGCTCTGGCGGCACAGAAATATGCCGCGCAGCACGAAGCCCGCGCAGCGCGCGGGATGCGCTTCGCCGTAAGCGAGCGCGAGCGTCGAGCCCCACGAGCCGCCGAACACCAGCCAGCGTTCGATGCCGAGATGCTGGCGCAGCCGCTCGATGTCGGCGACGAGATGCGGCGTGGTGTTCTCGCGCACTTCACCGAGCGGGATTGAGCGTCCGGCGCCGCGCTGATCGAATATCACGATGCGGTAGTGCGCGGGATCGAAGAAGCGCCGGTGATTGGGCGCGCTGCCCGCGCCCGGCCCGCCGTGCAGAAAAATCACCGGCGCGCCCTGCGGATTGCCCGATTCCTCCCAGTACATGGTGTGGATACGGTCGAGCGCAAGCCGGCCGGCGCGATAGGGTTCGAGCGGCGGATACAGTTCGGCGCGAATTCCGGGCGAGATATCCATGCGGTGGACGGCGCGCGGCGCACGGCGCGGCGGTCAGGTGAAGGAGGGGTAAAAATAGCACAAAGCGCGCGCGGCGGCGATGGGCACGGTAATTTGGCATCCGTTGTGCGCCGGAGCGTCGCGCGAGCGCTGGGTTATAATCACAAATCCACACGCTTCAGCCCCCCAATGGACGACCAGCTCCGAAAAAGCGCGCTCGATTACCATCGCTTGCCGACGCCCGGCAAGATTGCGGTCACGCCAACCAAGGGGCTGGTCAACCAGCACGATCTGTCGCTGGCCTATACGCCGGGAGTCGCCGCCGCGTGCGAACTGATCGTCAGCGACCCGGCTGAAGCCCGCAACATGACTGCGCGCGGCAACCTCGTTGCCGTGATTACCAACGGCACCGCGGTGCTGGGCCTGGGCGATATCGGGCCGCTCGCCGCCAAGCCGGTGATGGAAGGCAAGGCCGTGCTGTTCAAGAAGTTCGCGGGCATCGACGTGTTCGATATCGAAATAAACGAGCGCGATCCCGAGAAACTCGTCGACATCATCGCCAGCCTGGAGCCGACGTTCGGCGGCATCAATCTCGAGGACATCAAGGCGCCCGAGTGTTTCATCGTCGAGCGCAAACTGCGGGAACGCTGCCGCATCCCGGTGTTCCACGACGATCAGCATGGCACGGCGATTACCGTAGGCGCGGCGTTCATCAACGGACTCAAGGTGGTGGGCAAGGATATCGCCACCGTCAGGCTGGTCGTATCGGGCGCCGGCGCGGCGGCGCTGGCGTGCCTCGATTTGCTGGTGAAGCTGGGCTTGCCCAAAGAACACATCACCGTCACCGATATCAAGGGCGTCGTCTACACGGGCCGCAAGGAGGAAATGGATCCGGACAAGGCGCAGTATGCGATCGACACCCGTGCGCGCACGCTCGCCGAGGTGATCGCCGGCGCCGACGTATTCCTGGGGCTTTCCGCGGGCGGCGTATTGAAGCCGGAGATGGTCAGCCGGATGGCGGACCGGCCGCTCATACTTGCACTGGCCAATCCCGAACCCGAAATTCTGCCCGAACTCGCGCGGCAGGCGAAACCCGATGCGGTGATTGCCACGGGCCGCTCCGATTACCCGAACCAGGTCAACAACGTATTGTGTTTTCCATTCGTTTTCCGCGGCGCGCTGGACGTCGGCGCAACCACCATCAATACCGAGATGGAATTGGCGGCGGTCAAGGCCATCGCCGCACTGGCGCAGGCCGAGCAGTCGGACATCGTCGCCATGGCGTATGGCGAGCAGAATATCTCGTTCGGCCCTGACTATCTGATCCCGCGCCCGTTCGACCCGCGCCTTATCGTCAAGATCGCGCCGGCGGTCGCCAGGGCGGCGATGGACAGCGGCGTGGCGACGCGGCCGATCAAGGACTTCGACGTCTATCGTGATTCGCTGCAGCAGTTCGTCTACCACTCGGGCATGATCATGAAGCCGCTGTTCGCGGCGGCCAAAGAGGCGCAGCGCCGCCGCGTCGTGTTCGCCGAAGGCGAGGACGAGCGCGTATTGCGGGCAGCCCAGGTCATCGTGGATGAAAAACTGGCGTTCCCGATTCTGGTCGGCCGTCCCGCCGTGGTCGAGCGCGGTATCGAGCGCTATGGCCTGCGCATAAAAACGGGCATCGATTTTGAACTGATCAATCCGGAGCATGATCCGCGCTACCGCGAATACTGGCAGGAGTACTACCGGCTCACTGCGCGGCGCGGCGTGTCGCAGGAAGATGCCAAGATTGAAATGCGCCGCCGCAATACGCTGATCGGCGCGATGACCATACACCGCGGCAATGCGGACGGCATGATCTGCGGCACGTTCGGCACGCACGATCTGCACCTGCGCTACGTCGACCACGTAATCGGCCGGCGCGCCGGCGTCAACAACTATTACGCCATGAACGTCCTGCTGCTGCCCAACCGTACCGTCTTCATTTGCGACACCTATGTCAACTTCGATCCGACCGCCGAACAAATCGCCGAGATGACGGTGCTCGCCGCGGAGGAGGTTCAGCGCTTCGGCATAACGCCAAAAATCGCGTTGTTGTCGCATTCGAGTTTTGGCACGGGCGATACGCCGACCGCGCGGAAAATGCGCGCGGCCCTCGCCCTGCTCGCGAAGGTCGCGCCCGCGCTCGAGATCGAAGGCGAAATGCATGGCGATGCCGCGCTGTCCGGCGAAGTCAGGCGGCAAGCGTTCCCGGAGTCCCGCCTCAAAGGCGACGCCAACCTCCTGATCATGCCGACGCTGGATGCCGCCAACATCGCGTTCAATCTATTGAAGACGGCGGCAGGCGACGGCATCACGGTCGGACCGATACTGCTCGGCGCGGCCAAGGCCGTGCATATCGTTACGCCAACCGCGTCTGTCCGCCGGCTTGTCAATATGACGGCTCTCACGGTGGTCGATGCGGGTGCCGAGCGCAGCAATCTCGCGTTGCGGTTCTGACGCGCGCGGCGTACTGCTCCAACGAACCCCGGCGATGACGGACTTTCGCATCGAACACGATACGATGGGCGGCATCGAGGTGCCGGCCGACCGGCTATGGGGGGCGCAGACCCAGCGCAGTCTCGTGCACTTCAGGTTTCCCGGCGAAACCATGCCGCTGGAAGTCGTCCATGCCCAGGTGCTCGTCAAAAAAGCCGCGGCGGCAACCAACATCGAACTCGGCGTGCTCGATCCCCGCAAGGGCGCGGCGATCGTCAAAGCCGCGGACGCCGCGCTGGCCGGCGGGCTGGACGCGCATTTCCCGCTGGTGACCTGGCAAACCGGCTCGGGCACGCAGACCAACATGAACGTCAACGAGGTGCTCGCCAATTATGCGTCGGAGCTGCTTGGCGGCAGGCGCGGCGACGAGCGGCTTGTACACCCCAACGACGATGTCAACCAGGGCCAGTCGTCCAACGATACGTTTCCGACCGCGATGCATGTTGCCGCGGTCACGGCGATCGAGCGGAAGCTGAAACCGGCGTTGCTCGCGCTGCGCGCAACGCTCGACGCCAAGGCGCGCGCGTTTGCCGACATCGTCAAAATCGGCCGCACCCATCTGCAGGACGCGACGCCGTTGACCCTCGGCCAGGAATTCTCGGGCTATGTGGCGCAACTCGATCACGGACTTGCCCACATCGAGGGCGCGCTGCCGCATCTGTGCGAACTTGCGCTCGGCGGCACCGCGGTCGGCACCGGGCTCAACGCGCACCCTCAATTCGCGGTAAAAGTCGCCGCTGAGCTTGCGCGCCTCACCGGTTTGCCGTTCGTGACCGCACCCAACAAGTTCGAAGCGCTGGCCGCGTGCGACGGCGTCGTGCACGCGCACGGCGCACTGAAAACGCTGGCCGGCTCGCTGATGAAAATCGCCAATGACATACGCTGGCTTGCGAGCGGGCCGCGCTGCGGAATAGGCGAAATCGCGATCCCCGAAAACGAGCCCGGCAGTTCGATCATGCCCGGCAAGGTCAATCCCACGCAGGCGGAATCCCTGACCATGGTGTGCTGCCAGGTGTTCGGCAACGACGTTGCCATCAACTTTGGCGGCGCGTCGGGCAATTTCGAACTCAATGTGTATCGTCCGCTGGTCATCCGCAATTTCCTGCACAGCGCCAATCTCCTGGCGTGCGCCTGCGCGGGCTTCAACGAGCACTGTGCCGCCGGCATTGAGCCCGACCGGGCGCGCATAGACAAGCTGATGCGTGAATCGCTGATGCTGGTGACCGCGCTCAATCCGCATATCGGTTACGAGAAATCCGCGCAGATAGCGAAGCACGCGCACAAGGAAGGCATCACCCTCAAGGCGTCCGCGCTCGCGCTCGGGCATGTTACCGCCGAGGAGTTTGATCTGTGGGTGCGGCCCGCCGACATGGTTGGCGCAAAACGATAGAGGACGCGAATCATGACGACCACCATCAGGCAGGAAGATCTCATCCGCAGCATCGCCGACGCGTTTCAATTCATCTCGTACTATCACCCGGTGGATTTCATCAAGGCGATGGCGGCCGCCTACGAGCACGAGGAATCGCCGGCGGCGAAAAACGCGATGGCGCAGATACTCATCAATTCGCGCATGGCGGCCGAAGGACACCGGCCCATATGCCAGGACACCGGCATCGCGGTCGTTTACCTCAAGATCGGCATGGATGTCCGCTGGGACGCAAAAATGTCCGTGACCGATATGGTGAGCGAAGGCGTGCGCCGCGCGTACACCGACAAGGACAATCCGCTGCGCGGTTCGATCGTCGACGATCCCGACGGCACGCGCAGGAACACCCGCGACAATTCGCCGGCGGTGGTGCACATGGAAGTCGTGCCCGGCGACAAGCTCGAAGTCAAGCTCGCCGCCAAAGGCGGCGGCTCCGAGAGCAAGACGCGTTTCGCGGTATTGAATCCGAGCGACAGCGTGGTCGACTGGATACTCGAACAGATTCCGACCATGGGCGGGGACTGGTGTCCGCCGGGCATGCTTGGCGTGGGCATCGGCGGCACGCCCGAGAAGGCCATGGTGCTCGCCAAGGAGTCGTTGCTCGATCACCTGAACATCCACGAACTGAAGGCGCGCGGCGCGCAAACGCGCGCGGAAGAATTGCGGCTCGAACTGTTTGCGAAGGTCAATGCGCTTGGCATGGGCGCGCAGGGGCTGGGCGGACTGACGACCGTGCTCGACGTGAAAGTGCTCGACTACCCGACCCATGCGGTCATGAAACCGGTGGCGATCGTGCCCAATTGCGCGGCGACGCGGCATATCGAATTCGTGCTCGACGGCAGCGGCCCCGCCAGCTTCGAGGCGCCAAGCCTCGACAACTGGCCCAAGCTCGCGATCGACATGGCCGCAGGCGCGACGCGCGTGAATCTGGAGGGTTTGACCAAAGCGGATTCGGCCAAGTGGAAAGCAGGCGACCGGCTGCTGCTCAACGGCAGGATACTCACCGGCCGCGATGCCGCGCACAAACGCATCGTCGACATGCTCACCAGAGGCGAGCCGCTACCCGTCGACTTCACCAACAAACTGATCTACTACGTCGGGCCGGTCGACGCCGTGCGCGACGAAGTGGTCGGACCCGCCGGACCGACTACGTCGCGCCGCATGGACAAGTTCATGGAAACGATGCTCGGCACGGCCAAACTGCTCGGCTCGATCGGCAAATCCGAGCGCGGCGCGCAGGCGGTGGCCACGATCAAGCGCCATCACGGCGTGCACCTGATTGCGATCGGCGGCGCGGCTTACCTCGTTTCCAAGGCAATACGCGCCTCACGGGTGCTGGCGTTTCCCGACCTGGGCATGGAAGCGATCTACGAATTCGAGGTGAAAGACATGCCTGTCACGGTAGCTGTCGACAGCGAAGGCAACGCAGTCCACGAGAGCGGTCCGCGCGAATGGCGCGCGAAGATCGGCAACATCCCGGTCAAGGTCGCGTAACAGAATCCACTGCCGGAGCGAAGCGTTCGTGACCGATCGGGTGGCGGTGGTAACCGGCGCCAACCGAGGCATCGGTTTCGAAATCTGCAGACAACTCGCGCGTGCGGGCGCGCACGTGGTGCTTACCAGCCGCGACGCGGCAAAAGGCAGGGTTGCCTGCAAGACGCTGAACGACGCGGGTCTGTCCGTGATTTTCCACCAACTTGACGTGACGAGCGCCCGCAGCGTCAACGCGCTGGCGGCGTTTGTCGCAAAAAAGTTCGGCCGTGCCGATATCCTCGTCAACAATGCCGGTATGCTGCGCGACCCGCGCGGTTCGCGGTTTATCGATTCCAGAGTCGAAACCTACCGGGCCACCATCGAGACCAATGTTCTTGGCCCGTTGCAGGTCACGCAGGCGCTGCTGCCGCTGATGCTGCAGCGCAATTACGGGCGTATCGTCAATATATCGAGCGGGATGGGACAGCTCGCAGAAATGGGCAACAGCACGCCTGCGTACCGGATTTCGAAGACCGCGCTGAACGCGTTGACATGCATCGTCGCCGCCGAAACGGCGGGCACGAATATTCTCGTCAACGCGGCGTGCCCGGGCTGGGTGAGAACGGACATGGGCGGACCTGGGGCGCCGCGCACCGTCGCCGAGGGCGCCGATACGGCGGTGTGGCTTGCCACGCTGCCCGATGGCGGGCCGACGGGCGGCTATTTCCGCGACCGCGAGGCTATCCCCTGGTAACTGTTTTCGCGCGGCTTGACGGGACGGGCGGGCAGCCGCTTACTTGACGCCGAGTATGCCCATCGCTTTGGCCAGCGTGTCGACGGACTCCTGATGCTTGCCGGCTTTGTGCAGCGTTTCGCCGTCGGCGCGGTATTTCCTGACCTCGCTCATCTGGGCCGCGCTCAGCGGCGGGTTCTTGCCGAGCGCTTCGTCAATTTTCTTCATGTCCGCGGGGCAATGAAACGCCCATGCGCCGCCGCTGGCAAACGCCAGGCCCATTGCCAAAATGATGCTGTGCACTTTCATGGCTTGTTCCTTTCGTGGGACAGTTAATGAACGCAAATTGCGCCGGAAGTATAAACGACGGTAATACCCGCGGCCAGCGTCGTTTTCAGCATGGCCATGCACCCGTAATGCGCGTTACAATCGAACGTAACCGGCTGAATAGGCAATGACTTCCTTCGCGCCCTCGCTAACAGCAAACAGCGGTCAATTATTCCGGCTGTCACGCCATGAAATTGCCACACGGCTCGCGCGGCCAACTGTCCCGCCGTGCCCACAGGATACGCACGTTGCCGCATTGCCGCCCGGTTCGCGGCGGATGCTCGCTGCCGTGCTGGTGCCGCTGATACCGCGCGACGACGAGTTGCACGTGCTGCTTACGCAACGCACGCCGCATCTGAACGATCATCCCAGCCAGATCAGTTTTCCCGGCGGGCGTGTCGAGGGCGGGGACGAAAACCGCACCGCGACGGCCCTGCGCGAGGCGGAGGAGGAAATCGGTCTTGCCCGGGACCGCGTGGATATCGTCGGTACCCTGCCCGATTACGACATGCCGTCCGGATTCAGGATCAGTCCCGTGGTCGGCTGGATCGAGCCGCCGTTCGAGCTGAAACTCGACCCGTTCGAAGTCGACTCCGCGTTCGAAGTGCCGCTGTCGTTCATATTCGACCCGGCCAACCACCAGCGCCGCAGCTACTATTTCAACGACCGCCACCGTAATTATCTGGCAATGCCCTATCAGGGGCGCTACATCTGGGGCGCCACGGCGGCGATGCTCTATAGTCTTTATCGGCAACTCACCATGAGTCCGTAACATGATGAAACGCATCACGCGTTTCATTATGTTACGGACTCTAGGGATTCAAGTCACCGCCCGCACGCGCCGTAAGTGAATGGTCGTGCCGCGGGCGTATAAGCGGCGGTTTCCGATGAGGCAAACTGTGCGATCGTCAGGAAAGGGGTAAATGGATAACGTGGTGCGCGCCGGGCGGCCCAAGGTCGGGCTGGTCCTGACCGGCGGCGGCGCGCGCGCCGCCTACCAGGTCGGGGTGCTGCGCGCGATATCGGAACTCCTGCCCAAAGACATCCGCAATCCGTTTCCGATCATCTCCGGTACCTCCGCCGGCGCGGTGAATGCGGCGGTGCTTGCCGCCAATGGCAGCGATTTCAGGCGTGGCGTGCGGCAAC
>JAYWDM010000134.1:0-6968 GCA_043779885.1 Betaproteobacteria bacterium
TGAAGGAGTGAAGGAGTGAAGGAGTGAAGGAGTGAAGGAGTGAAGGAGTGAAGGAGTGAAGGAGTGAAGGAGTGAAGGAGTGAAGGAGTGAAGGCTTCCCTCCCCTTTGGTCAAGGGGGAGGGCCAGGGAGGGGGTGTTCACCCATTCACTCCTTCACTACTTCACGTTTTGCAATAACAATCTCGCGTATCGCGCGAAAAAGTTCGCGGTAGTTTTTTGCCGCCCGGTTGAGCGCGCGGTCGCGTTTCACGCTCGAAATCAGTGAGCGCAGATGCTGCAAGTCGCAGCCCGGATGCTCGCCTGCAAATAATGTCAGTGCGTCATCTTCTGCGAGCAGCCGCTCGCGCCAGCGCTCCACCTGGCGCTGACGCGCAGCAAGGTCGTGCGTGATTCCGCTCCATTGATCGAGCAGCGCCCGGATCGGCGCGGGATCGACCTCGCGCATGAGCTTGCCGATAAACTGCAGCTGGCGGCGGCGGCCCTCGAAATCGAGGATACGCTGCGCTTCGGCAATCGCCTCGAACAAACGCTCGGGCAGCGCCAATTGCGCGAGGCGGTCGGCGTTGAGCATGACGAGTTCCGTGCCGATATCCTGCAGCGCGGTCATGTCGCGTTTGCGCTGCGATTTGCTGGTGCGTTCCGGTGCTTGCATGCTGGTATGATAGCGGCTTTTACGAAAGTATCGCCGATGTCCATCGAACTCGCCGCGCGCCCGGCACAACACAACCAGTTTGCCAACGATCCTGCGACCCTGCGGCAGATCGTTACGGACGCACTCGAGTACGCGCGCAAGCGCGGCGCCACTGCATGCGAATCAGAAGTGTCCGAGGGCTTTGGCCAGACCGTTACGGTGCGGCAGGGTGAAGTGGAGACGATCGAGTACAACCGTGACAAAAGCATGGGGATCTCGGTCTATATCGGCCAGCGCAGGGGCCACGCCAGCACGTCGGATTTGTCACCGCAGGCCGTCCGCGCGACGGTCGATGCGGCGCTGTCGATCGCCAGGTTCACCGCCAGCGACGAATACGCCGGGCTCGCGGACGCGCAGCTGCTCGCCCGGAAATTCCCGGAACTTGATTTGTTTCACCCTTGGGACCTGCCGGTTGAGCGGGCGATCGAAGTCGCGCGCGCGTGCGAAAGTGCGGCCCTGGCGGTCGACAAGCGCATCGCGAATTCCGAAGGCGCGACGGTGTCGCTGCAGCAATCGCATTTTGCGTACGGCAATTCGCTGGGTTTTCTCGCGGGTTACCCGAGTTCGCGGCACTGGGTGAGCTGCGCCGTGATCGCGGGCAAAGGCGACGCGATGCAGCGTGACGACTGGTACACGTCGGCGCGCGATCCCGCTGAACTCGATGCGCCGGAAAAAGTCGGCGCCATTGCCGGCGCGCGCGCGCTGCGCCGTCTGGGCTCGAGGAAAGTCGCAACGGCGCAGGTGCCGGTGCTGTTTGAGGCGCCGGTCGCCGCGGGGCTGTTAGGCCATTTTGTGTCGGCGGTGAGCGGGGGCAGCCTTTATCGAAAATCGTCGTTTCTGGTCGATAGCCTCGGGAAAACGGTCTTTTCGCCCATGGTGGAAATCACCGAAGACCCGCTGATCCCGCGCGGGCAGGCGAGCAGCCCGTTCGATGAGGAAGGCGTGGCCACCCATCGCCGTACGGTGGTCGGGAAGGGGGCGGTGCAGGGCTATTTTCTCGCCAGCTATTCCGCGCGCAAGCTTGGGCTGCAATCGACCGGCAATGCCGGCGGCACGCACAACCTGCTGCTCAAAGATACCGGCGAAGACATGCCGCAATTACTGAAAAAAATGGGGCGCGGACTGCTCGTGACGGAGTTACTGGGTTCCGGCATCAACATGGTGACGGGGGATTATTCACGCGGCGCCGCCGGTTTCTGGGTTGAAAACGGCGAAATCGCGTATCCGGTGGAGGAAATTACGGTTGCCGGCAACCTCAAGGACATGTTTCTCGGCATTGTGGCGGCGGGGACCGATGTGGTTACGCGCGGCTCCAAACAATGCGGCTCCGTGCTTATTGACCGCATGACCGTGGCCGGCGAATGACACCCGCATCCGGGTGCTGGCCAAGCGCGCCCGCTATGCTTAGACTATAAGGGGTTATCGATCCAACTTGGAGGAGGGGGACCATGAAACGACGTTCATTTCTCAAAAAAGCGGTGGCAGGGTTGGCCGCAGGCACCGTTGCAGCACCGGCGATTGCGCAGTCACCGTCGGCGCAACCGACCATCAACTGGCGCATGGCCGCGAGCTGGCCGAAGAGTCTCGACACGATCTACGGCGGCGCGGAGCTGATTACCAAGCGGGTCGCCGCGGCAACCGGCGGCAAGTTCAACATCAAGATATTCGCGGCCGGCGAGATAGTCGGCGCCCTGCAGGTTCTCGATGCCGTGCAGAGCGGCAGCGTGGAATGCGGGCACACCGCGCCCTACTATTATTTCGGCAAGGATCCGACCTTCGCGTTCGCCACTTCCATCCCATTCGGCCTGAACGCGCGCCAGCAGTTTGCCTGGATGCACCACGGCGGCGGCCTGGAACTGATGCGCGACTTCTACAAGGACTACAACGTCGTCAATATTCCCGCCGGCAACACCGGCGCGCAGATGGGCGGGTGGTTCCGCAAGGAGATCAAGACGGTCAAGGACCTTCAAGGGCTGAAAATGCGTATCGGCGGCACCGCCGGCCTGGTGTTAAAAACGCTGGGTGTGGTGCCGCAGCAAATCGGCGCTCCCGACATTTACCCCGCGCTCGAAAAGGGCACGATCGACGCCGCCGAGTGGGTCGGTCCGTACGACGATGAGAAGCTCGGTTTCTACAAGGTCGCCAAGCACTACTACTATCCCGGCTGGTGGGAAGGCGGTCCCGAACTCGACCTCCTGGTGGGCACCAAGGCGTGGGAAGCGCTGCCGGCGGAATATAAAGCGATCCTTGAGGCCGCCTGCGCCGAGGCCTACGGCTGGATGGTGGCGAAGTACGACGCGCTCAACCCCGCGGCTCTCAAGCGGTTGGTCGGCAATGGCGTCAAGCTGCTGCCGTTTTCCAACGACATCATGGCGGCGTGCTACAAGGCTTCCGAGGAGGTGTTCAACGAGATCGCCGCCAAGAATGACAAATTCAGAAAGGTCCATGAGCCCTGGAAGAGATTCCGCGATGAGCAGGTACAGTGGTTCTCGATTGCGGAAAACCGGTTCGACAACTTCATGATCGCGGCGCAGCGATTGTCGCAAAAAGCGGCGCCGAAGAAGAAGTAACGGTTGGCCGACGTCGCTGCGGGCGCATAGCCTGGCAGGCAATGGCATCGATGAAAACCCCCCGCGAGCGGGGTTTTCTTTTGCGGCGGCGCGTAATGCGTACGAGCTATGGCTTGCGCGCCGGGGGTTTACCGCTGTCTTCAGCGGTCGGCGGCGGTGTCGTCGCCTCGCCCCGCATCGCTCGCTCGATCGCTTTCGCCGGATCGTCGTCGTCGGTTTTCTGCTCATCGGTGCCCGTTGCCCCGGCGGGCTGGCCGTCGGTTCCGGATTCGCCGCCCAAAGCGGGCGCTTCCGCCGGCACCTCAATGCGCATCGTGTTTGTGTCAAAGACCTTCTGCTTGTCGATCCCGCTCGTGACCAGGCCGGGAAACGTGATAACGAGCGCGACCATGACGATCTGGATGCACACGAACGGCACAGCGCCCCAGTAGATCTGGCCGGTCGTAACCCGGGGCGTGAGCTTGCCGGTGAGCTTGTCGATGTAATCCCTGGCCGGCGCCACACTGCGTAGATAGAACAAGGCGAAGCCGAACGGCGGATGCATGAACGACGTTTGCATGTTGACGGCGAGCAGAACGCCGAACCAGATCAGGTCGATGCCGAGCTTTTCGGCGACCGGCCCCAGGAGCGGTACGATGATGAACGACAGTTCGAAAAAGTCGAGGAAAAACGCGAGTACGAATACCAGGATGTTGACGACGATCAGAAAGCCCAATTGGCCGCCGGGCAGATTGGTCAGCAGGTGCTCGACCCACAGGTGGCCGTCGACGCCGTAGAACGTGAGGCTGAACACCCGCGCGCCGACCAGGATGAACACCACGAAGGCGGTCAGCTTGGCCGTCGCGTCCATGGCCTGCCGCATCAGCTTGATCGAAAGCCGGCGGCGCGCAACCGCCATGACCAGCGCCCCGGTTGCTCCCATGGCGCCACCTTCCGTTGGCGTCGCCACGCCAAGAAAAATCGTGCCGAGGACCAGGAAAATCAGCCCGAGCGGCGGAATCAGTACGAATGTCACGCGTTCCGCCATGCGCGAGAGCAGACCGAGTTTCAGCACATGATTGACGACCGAGGCGGTGAATGCGACGGCGACGCCGACCGAAGTCGATACCACCAGCAGTTCGTCGGTCGGCGCATCTGGCGCGTAATGCAGCTTCGCAAACGCGATCGATGCACCGGTCGCGATGATCACGAGCGCTATCAACGATGGCGTGCCGCTGCTGCCGCCGGGCTCGCGGAAAGTGCGCGCTTCGAGCGGCAGCGCCGGCGCCCACGCCGGCCTGAAAACGGCCACGCCACCCGCATATAAGGCATAAAGTCCCGCCAGCACGAGGCCGGGAACGAACGCGCCGGCATACATGTCGCCGACGGATTTTCCCAGCTGATCGGCCATGATGATCAGCACCAGCGACGGCGGGATGATTTGCGCGAGCGTGCCGGAGGCGGCAATAACGCCGGACGCGAAACGACGGTCATAACCGTAGCGCAGCATGATCGGCAGCGAGATCAACCCCATCGAAATCACCGACGCCGCCACCACGCCGGTGGTCGCCGCGAGCAGCGCGCCAACGAAAATCACGGCAAAGGCGAGCCCGCCGCGCAGCGGCCCGAACAACTGGCCGATGGTGTCGAGCAGATCCTCGGCCATGCCGCTGCGCTCGAGGATCAGGCCCATGAAAGTAAAGAACGGCACGGCGAGCAGCGTGTCGTTCGACATCACGCCCCAGACGCGTTGCGGCAGCGCCTGGAACAGCGATGCATCCAGCAGCCCGAGCTGGATGCCGATCAGGCCGAAGAAAATCCCGTTGGCGGCAAGTGAAAACGCAACCGGGTAGCCGAGCAGTAGCACCACCACCAGCGACCCAAACATCAGCGGCGCCATGTTGTGCGTCACGAACTCGATCATGCCGGCGCCCTGATCGGAGTATTGCTGCCGCGGCGCGGGGCCCCAGCCCGGTAGCTCATATGGGTTGTTCTCCACGCTGTTTGCGGATTTCCGCGGCGAGCAATTCCTCGGCTCTGGGACCCTCATCCTTCTCGGTTGGATCAGGTATCAGACCGCACAGGAAGGCGATACGCTTGATCATCTCCGACACGCCCTGCAGAACGAGCAGAAAAAAACCGAGCGGCACCAACAGCCGGGCGGGCCACAGGATCAAGCCCCCGGCATTGGTCGAAACTTCATTGTGCGTGTAAGCGTCGACGAACACGGGCCATGACAGCCAAAGGATCACCAGTGCCATCGGCAGCAGGAAGAACAACGTGCCGAATATGTCGATTCCGGCCTGCGCCCGTTTCGACAGGCGCCCGGTAATGACGTCGATGCGCACATGCTGATTGTGCAGCAGCGTGTAGCCCGCGCAGAGCAGGAATACGGCGGAAAACAGATACCACTGTATTTCAAGCCATGCGTTGGAACTCATGTTGAATGTGTAACGGATCGTGGCGTTGCCCGCGCTCACCAGGACGGCCACCAGGACCAGCCAATAGGACAGCCGGCCGACACGCTCATTCAGTCCATCGATCAGGCGCGACAGCGCCAGCAGTGCCTTCAAGGTTTTCTCCTCCCTGCGCGACCCAAAACGCGATGCGGATGCCATCGGCCCGGCGTCATCATACGCAACATTGCGTGCCGCGCGCAAAGTGCGCTGGCCGCGGGGTGCGGGTCGCGTTGAGGATAGTTCGCGGTTGGCGCTGTCATGCGTTGCAACGGCTCTGCAGAGACGCCGATTAAGCATGGTAAAATCAACCGTTTATCGCCTGACGGTTATTCCGGGACGGAACAGATGTATTCAGCGCAGGACACGATCCAAGGCTTCGACCCCGAATTGTGGTCGGCGCTTGAAAGCGAAACACAGCGGCAGGAAGACCATATCGAGTTGATCGCGTCCGAGAATTACGCGAGCCCGCGCGTGCTCGCGGCGCAGGGTTCAGTTCTCACTAACAAGTATGCCGAGGGCTATCCCGGCAAACGCTACTATGGCGGCTGCGAGTACGTCGATATCGCCGAGCAATTGGCGATCGACCGCGCCCGGAAACTTTTCAATGCCGACTATGCAAATGTCCAGCCGCATTCCGGATCGCAGGCCAATTTCGCTGTGTATATGGCGATGCTCAAGCCCGGTGACACCATCCTCGGCATGTCGCTCGCGGATGGCGGCCATCTGACTCACGGCGCATCGGTCAACTCGAGCGGCAAGCTGTTTCATGCAGTGACCTACGGACTCGATCCGACAACCGAGGGGATCGATTACGATCAGGTTGAACGTCTCGCGCGCGAACACCGTCCCCGCATGATAGTCGCGGGCGCTTCCGCGTATTCGCTCGCCATCGACTGGTCGCGGTTTCGCGCGATCGCGGACAGCGTCGGCGCGCTCCTGATGGCGGACATTGCGCACTATGCCGGATTGATCGCGGCCGGGCTTTACCCGAGTCCGGTCGGCATCGCCGACGTCGTCACCAGCACCACGCACAAAACGCTGCGCGGGCCGCGCGGCGGGTTGATCCTCGCTGCCGCGAAGTATGGGAAAGCGCTCAATTCGTCGATATTTCCGGGCAACCAGGGCGGGCCGCTGATGCATGTGATTGCCGCCAAGGCGGTGGCGTTTCAGGAAGCGTTGGGTCCCGCATTCAAAGGCTATCAGCAACAGGTTATCCGCAATGCCCAGACCATGGCGCGTGCCCTGCTCAAGCGCGGTTTGCGCATCGT
>JAYWDM010000135.1:0-6967 GCA_043779885.1 Betaproteobacteria bacterium
CATTGTCGCAAATCCTCGCCAGGTGTCCAACCTGGCTGTGGTTTGCTTCGCGTCTGACACCGATTTCGACACTTTTGCAACGCGCGGGCTTGTCGTGCAGCTACCAATCTATCAACGAATTTCAGACTCAGGACACTAGGAGGTTTCATGCACAAATATTTTTCCCTGCTCAGCGTGCTCGTCCTGCTATTGACGGGATGCGCGTCGATCAGCAACGACGGCTCGCGCATCGTGAGCGTGGATCACTACGTGCGGGTGAAGTCCACTGCGCCGTCCATTGCCGGTCAGGTTGCGCAGATCTACGTCCGCGAAGTGGCGCTCGCGGGCACGGCGGCGCGCGGCGGCGCCGGCGTGGTGCTGTTCGTGCATGGCGCGGGCACGCCGGCGGAAGTCTCGTTCGACGTTCCGTACAAGGACTATAGCTGGATGGCTTACCTGGCCAACGCGGGCTTCGACGTCTTCTCGATGGACATGACCGGCTATGGCCGCTCCACGCGCCCGTTGCCCATGAACGACCCGTGCAATTTCACGCCGGCGCAGCAGGCGCAATTCGTGCCGAAACTGATTCCGGCGCCGTGCGCGCCGTCGTACCCCACGGCCATCACGACGATGGGTTCGGACTGGAACGACATCGGCGCCGTGGTTGATTACCTGCGCGCACTGCGCGGCGTTGACAAGGTTTCGCTCGTCGGCTGGTCGCAGGGCGGCTCGCGCACGGGCGGCTATGCGGCGCGCAATCCGTCGAAGGTGGCGCGCATGGTGGTGCTGGCGCCCGGCTATACCCGCGCGTCGCCGCTCGACGCGCCGCAACCGCTGCCCCCCAGCAACGGTACTATGACCGCGCAGTCCCACGCGGACTTCAAAGCCAACTGGGACCGTCAGGTCGGCTGCCCCGATCAGTACGAGACCGCTGCCAGCGATTCAGTCTGGTCCGAAATGCTCGCGTCCGATCCCGTCGGCGCAACCTGGGGCGCTGGCGTGCGCCGCGCGCCCGCAGTGCCAAGCTGGGGTTTCAATCAGGCAGTCGTCGCCAAAATGCAAACGCCCTACCTGATGGTGGCGGGCGCACATGACAAGCAGGTCGTGCCCGAACGCGTCCGGCAACTCTACGCGGATCTCGGCTCCACGCAGAAAGTCTTCATCGACCTTGCGTGCTCATCCCATAACGCCATGTGGGAAAAGAATCACCTGCTGCTGTTCCAGGCGTCGCTCGAATGGCTGAGGGACGGCAACGTGAACGGCATGACCGCAGGCGAGTTGAAGCTCGGCTATTAGTGTACCGCCAGCGAGGACGCCGGCGGCAACGACGCGCCGCGCAGGGTGTTGATGGCGCGCGCCGCCTCGTCCAGCGTTCGCAACGTGCCGGCGTCGACCGGCAGGGCCTGCGCGCGCTGCACGCGATAACGCCGCTCGGCGTCACCCGGCATCTCGATCGGGGTGTCCGGATCGCGATGCTTCGCCGACTGCACATACTCGATAAAAGCATTCGCTTCCTGCTCGAAATGTTCACCCGCGCCGAAGCGTGCCGGGTCGAACACGATGGCAAGCATGTTGTTGTATAGCCCCGGCACGCGCAGCCGGCGCGGATGCGGCGTGTAGCCGCCGAACAGCGCGCTGCCAAGCAAATCGCACACCATCGCCAGTGCATAGCCCTTGTGGCCGGCCGCGGTGAGCAGCGCACCGAGCGGTTCCTCATACATGACTGCGGGATTGGTAGTGGGGTTGCCTTCGTGGTCGATCAGCACGCCGGCCGGGGCCTGCACTTTGCGGTTGTAGGCGACGCGCACCTTGCCCACCGCAATGGCGCTGGTGGCAAAATCGAGCAGGATGGGCGGCGCATTCCGGCGTGGCAGACCGACGGTGAGCGGGTTGGTGCCGAAGCGGCCCTGAGTGCCGCCATGCGGCGCGACCAGCGGACGACTCACGACGTTGGTGAAATGAATCGATGCGAGACCGGCGGCGATGGCCTGCTCGGCCCAGTGGCCGACGCGGCCGATGTGGTGCGAATTGCGCAGGCCCACGATGACGACGCCGTGGCGGCGCGCGCGCTCGACGGCAAGCTGCATGGTCTGGAACGCCATCGACTGGCCAATGCCACGGTTGCCGTCCACCACCAACAGGGTGTCGGCATCGGTGACGATGGAGAGGCGCTGGTTGAGCTGCAGTTCGCCGGCCTGCAGCGAGCGTACGTAGGACGCGACCATGCCCACGCCATGCGAGTCGTGACCGGCAAGGTTGGCGCCGACCAGGTGATCGGCGGTGAGTTGCGCTTCCTGCTCGGCGCTGCCCGCGGCGCGCCACAGGTTGCATACCCATAGTCGCATTTCCGCTGTCGGCAGCAATATATCTGATTCCACTTTGGCGCTCCTTCGCGCCGTGTGGCGCATTTGAATGTGGATTTACGGACCTGCGGCGTAAGTCGGCGGTCCGTCATACCCGGTGATGCGTCCCCGTTGGTCGTCAGTCCTGCGTCTCCCCCGGCCTGAACTTCGTCTCCGGTTTCAAGCCCGCACGCTGCAGCTTTTCGGATATGCGGCCATTTTCCAGATAACCGCCGGCGACCGCGCGGCGCGCGGCCTCGTCCCATTGCGCGAGCCAGTCGCCCTGAGGCCGGCCGAACCACGGTGATTGCGGACGCAGCTTCGGCAGCCCGAGTTCTTCCCACAATTTGCGCGCGCGCTCCATGTATTCCTGCCGCGGCAACGCGAGCGGCGGCAACTCCTCCTTCATCGTTGCGTCCATCAGCATCGTCGCATCGTCACGCTCGGCCTCGTGCTCGCGCTCGGGGCCGTGGCCCGGGCTGCGGTACGGCAGCACTTGCAGGTCACTCGCGGGATTCATGCGGAATGCGAGCGCCCACAGAATGGAGTCCGAATTGTCCGGATCAATGTCGTCGTCGACCGCCACGCAGATCTTGCCGCAGTCGGCCCTGAACGATGCCGCGCCATACAGCGCGCGCCACACTTCCGTGTGCGGCGTGCCTTTCTCCAGTGTGATGATGCAAATGCGCCGCAGCGCCGTCATGCGCTCGTGCAGGGTGACGCGCCTGACGCCGCGGATGCCGAGCGTATTGCGCAGGTGGGCAAAGAACAATGGCTCGTACGCGACGCGCTTCATCGCGCTTGATTCGCTCGGCGTCACCTGGCTCAAGTACGAGGCCACGATCGCATGCCTGCGATGCGTGATCGCGGTCACCCGCATCGGGATGTTGAATTCCTCGAGCGCAACGTGCCCGTGCGACTCGCCAAACGGCCCTTCGGGTTCGAGATTTTCGGTATCGAGGTAACCTTCGATGACTATTTCGGCCTCCGCGGGAACCAGCAGGTCGACGGTGCGTCCGCGCACCACATTGATGGGTGCGCCGGCGAGTGCGCCGGCAACGCCGATCTCATCGATGTCGATCGGCAGTTTCTGCGGCGCGACGAACGCCACGCACGGCGGGCCGCCCAGCGCGATTGCGCACGGCATGCTCTTGTCGCCGCGCTGTTGATGCTTCAGATAATGCCGGTAACCCCCGGCCCCGCCGGCGCGCGTCGCCATGCGCACCACCAGCCGGTCCGGCGCCTTGAGCGCGGCGCGATAGGTGCCGTGATTCTGCACCCCGCTTTCCGGGTCCCGTGTGATCACGTTGGTTGCGGTCAGCGTAGGCGCACTGTCGAATCCCGGCGTGGAAATCGGAATCGGCAGGCTGTCGAGACCGCGCCCCTCGCCCAGCAGCGCGTCGCCTTCGATGACCACTTCCTGGCATGCCGCGGTCGTGACGGTACGCGGCGCGATGGGATGTGCGACCGCATGGTCCCACCGCCCCTGCACCTCTTCCGCCTTCGCGCGCAAGCCAATGCAATAAATCTCCCGATTTGCCGCAAACGCGCCGACGACCACCGGAAACGCGTACCTGCGGCCGCGGCCATCGACGACATTGGTAAACAGAAACGCCTTGCGTTCACTCTCCTCGATGCCGCCGACATACTGCCAGCGCACGAGCGGATGCAGTTCGGCGTCCTTGTCGACGGGCCGGTCGATGGTGAGCAACAATCCTTGCTCCTGCAGCGCCTGCAGATGCTCATGCAGGTCGGCGTATCCGCGCTTCCCGTCAGTCATGGCGTTATTTCCATTCTCATTTCCCGGTAAATAGTACAAGACCGTGCCGGGCGACATGGGCACGGCGGTGCGCAGGCCGACAGGCTCACAGACTCGCGAGCACTTTGCCCCAGCGCGAATCGGGACGGTGCAGCATGCGCGCGCCCGCCGCATGCAGCGCGGCCCAGGTTGTCGACAGGATATTGAGCAGCACCGGCCGCCCATATTCGGCCTCGAGCACAGGCACCGCATGAATCGCGTACCACAGGCCGCCCGGCATCAGCAGCGCCTGCGCATCCGCGGTGTCGCGCAGGACCGCGCGGCCCAGTTCCAGCGCGAGCAGATGGTCGTCGGCCGCACTGGACACCTTGTTTTGCGCGAGCGAGCGCCCGCGCGAACGGCAGGCGATGACTTCTATCCCGGCCTCGGCGAGATAGCGGGTCAGCGCCGTGTTGACCGCGTCAGGCCAGCGCGTGACCAGCGCGATTTTCGTCGCCCCCAGGTGCCGCAACGTCGCGATATGTGCTTCGAGATCCGTGTCACACGGCAGCCCGGTGCGCGCCTGCGCTTCAGCGAGGATCTCAAGCATGCGGGTGCGGCCGAGGGCCGCGGCGACCGGCACGCCGCTCAACGAGATTCGATCCACGTTTTTACCGGCAAGCAGGTCGAACCGCTCCCGGAGCACAGGCAATTCCCGCTCAACGGCGGCGAGGCTGTATTCCTTCAGGTTGAGGCCGGTCGTTACCAGCAGCATCCCCTCGGGAGCAACCCGGTAGAACTGATAGGCGTCGAGATCGGTATACAGATGAGGAATGATGTAACCGAGCTGATACCACGGACAGATGACGCTCATGTGCGGCCGCCGCTGAAATTGGCATTGAACGAAAGAAATGACATCATGAATTCTGCGCTTCGGTCCTGATACGCGACGACCTGCTCCGTTTGCGACGCCTCCGCACACGCGTGACCGGTTGACTGCGTGTTGGTGTTCCTCTTCGCGAAGCGCGCAATGGCGCGCGCTGATAGCGCATGATCAGCGCGAAACCGAGCAGCGAGACAGGCAGGCTGACGACCCCCATCAGGACGAGGAACAGCGGGTCAATCGCCTCGATCTGCGCCTGCAGTGACGAGAGGAATTTCAGGCTTTCCCTGAGCAATGACTGGGCGTCGGGGGCGCCGGGGTGAGGCGTCTCCGGAAACGATGGATCAGGGTCAGGCTTGAGCTCACGGCTGTTGGCGCGCACCGCGTCCCGCAGTTTTGTCATCCACTCCGGGGGTCTGAAATCCCGCGCATTCCACTCATCGACCTGCATCAATTGAGGCGAGGAGAACCTGCTGTCAGCGACGCTCTTCATGTGGTCGTTAAAATTCAGGCTGGCCCTGACGACATTGCGCCGCGCCGCTGAAAAGTCACTCCTGTCCGCGCTTGAAGGCAAGTCGTCTTCGTCGGACGCCGCATCGCTGGCGAGTCCGATTCTGTAGGATCCGGCAACTGCCTCGTCAAAGGTAAAGGCGGCGCCGTGGATAGCGAAGGAAATTCCCAATGCCGGATTGCGGTAATGCCTGGGGTCGAATGCGCCCGACGGAACGAGTCCCGCACCGGTTGAATCCCGGCTGAGGTCGAATTCATGCACACCTGGCACGCGCTCGTCCAACGCGATGCCGGCACGCAATTCGGCATGATCGTCACTGTCATCGACAGCGCCGGCAATACTAACGGGAGCGACCCATGCTATTGGGGCATGCAAGGCGGCGATAACCGCCGCCAAAATCAACGTCTTGATCGCGCCCCTCCCCCTGTTCCAATTGAGCATGCCGATGGTCGCGGTGCCTAACGTGCCACCGAACTCACGAATTGTCAAAGCGCGCTTCGCCGGCCGGGACGCATCACGCCGCAACGCGACCGGCGTAAATCGGCCGGGCGCCTCGACAACGCAGATGACATGATTCTACAACAGCAAGCTGCCGGAAAGTTTGAGGAAACCGGAGAGGATACGCGCCGCTATCCGGAAACCGCCGCTAGCCCGGAAAAGCGCGTGGTAATCCTCCGCTTGCCCGCTGATTGCGACCTCATCTGCACGCCAGGCACGTTACAGCTTGCTGCGCGGCAAGTGACGAGATCGCCCATCTATCGTCATCACCGTCGTATGCGCCGGTCCCGGTCACCAATATGCGGCGCTCACTTGAGAATTAGTTCACGCATTGAGCGGCCCGAAGCTTGGCACGACACTTGCTCTAATCTGAATCTACTAAACCGTTTGATGCAAAGGAGTCCTGATGATGGGCTGGCATTTTCGCCGTTTTGGTTGCGTGGCGTTGATGATACTGCCGATTAGTTTAGCCGCGGCCACTGATATTCCGGCCGTTGCTCCCGAAGCGGCTGATCAACAGAACGAGGCGCTTGCCCTGACACAGATGGGGACCCGGTATGAGCACGCCGAAGGCGTCGCCAGGGATCTCCAGCAGGCGGCGAACTTGTATTGCCGGGCGGCACGCATCGGCCGCGCCGAAGCGCAATACCGCCTTGGCTGGATGTACGCCAACGGCAGGGGTGTTCCGCGGGATGACGGCACGGCGGCGGCACTTTTTGCAATGGCGGCCGCGCAGGGGCATGCGCAGTCGAAGCGGATTCTGTTTTACGTGCGACCGAAAGCCGCAACGACTTTGCCCGCATGCCTGCTCGTTGCGGAGTGGGTGCCCGGTCTGCAATTGTCCCGCGAACTCTCTTCAACTGAAACCGTTGGCGAGGGTTATAAATCGTACGACCATGCGCAGAAGCCATTGACGGTGCGCTCGACCATGCAGGCTGCGCGCTGATCGCAGATTCGATGTGCGGCCCGCGTTGCGGCACTGAACAGGTTATGCGCGGCGCTGAAAGACGTCCGCC
>JAYWDM010000136.1:0-17854 GCA_043779885.1 Betaproteobacteria bacterium
GTGCGTGCTTCGGAGTACTGTTCCTTGCCCATCTCGAAGCCGAATAAATGGATCTTGTCGTAACGCGCCGCGAGCCTGCCTTTGTCGTCATAGACGAGGCAGCTGTTGCGCACGCGATTGGGGTCGCGCGACACCAGCGGAACCGAGCCGCCGACGATCCAGATCCGGTGCTTTTTCGCGGTTTCGGCGAGAAAAGCCTGGATCGGGCCCTTGCCCTCTTCCTCGCGCACGCTGACTTTATCGCGGTCCTTCATGCCCATGATCGCAAAGTACTCCGGCAACGCCACGAGTTTCGCCCCCTGCGCAACCGCCATGCCGATCAGCCGCCGCGCCTCGTTCAGATTGGCGGCCACGTTGGGGCCCGAGGCCAGCTGGACGCCGGCAATGCGCACCACCGCCGGGGCCTCTGCCCGGGCGGTCGGCCTGGCGTGCGGCCGCGCGCGGCCGAATGACGATGCGGTCCTGGGGCTCATTTCACCACTTCCATCTTCAATGGTTCGTTCGGCTTTATGTCATTGCGCAGATCAACGCGCGCACCGTCTATGGCAAGGGCGAGCAGCCACGCCCGGAATTCCTCGGCCTGCGCCAGCGGATCCTGCCCATTGCCATGATGTATCACCAGGCGCGACACGGGCCGCGCCAAATGCAGTTCGACTGCCTGTCTTACGGCCGGTTGATCGAGCACGGCGCGCGCGCTGCGCGGACGATCCCACAATGCCAGCGGAACGGTGAACATATCGTCCGCCGATGCGGGCGCCGCCACCGCGCACAACAGCACCCATGCTAACACGCGACTCAATCCGACCGCTCCGTGGAGTATGGCCGGTTGGCCGCGTTCGACTTGCCGGAGTCGACTTTCGACACTTGCGGGTCGACCCAGGTTCCGGTGATGTCGTATTCATAAGCGGCGATGCTGTCGATCGGGTCCTTCAGCAGTTTCTGCGCAACAAATGTGGCGATGCCCGCGATCGGTCCGCCGATCAGGGCACCGGCGACAGACAGGCTGTCGCTCATGCTCGGAAATACCTTGACACGCAATTTTTGCGTCTCCCGCGCCAGATCGACGTCGCCAGTCATCTGGATGCGCACCGCCGGCCCCTGGATCCGGAAATTCTCGGTGTTCGCAACGCCGCGGTTGACTTTCACCGTGCCGACGATCTCGTCGAAAGCCAGCCCGTCGCTGAAGATGTCGCGAAAATCGAGCGACAGGCGCCGCGGCAGCGACTGCAGGCTCAATACGCCCAGCAGCTTGCCGATGCCGGGATCGAGCTTGACGAATTGTCCCTTGTTCGCCTCGAGCAGGAAGTTACCCGACAGCGTCGCGTAATCGAGTTCGGTTGGGTTGCCCGCCCACGACAAAGGCCCCTCCAGTTTGGCGGTGCCGCGCCGCACACCTTCCGGCTGCCCCAGCCGCACCAGCAGCTTGCCGATATCATTGACATCGAGCCTGACGTTGACCATGGTGCGCGGTTGCGTCAGCCAGCCTTGCCACACACCTTCGACTTTCAGGGTCGCGTCCGGATTGACGACGGACAGCCGTTCGAGCTTCCAGTCACGCCCGTCGGGAACGGCGGTGACTTCAAGTTTGCCCAGGCTCGCCTGCCGGATCTGAAAGTTATCAGCATAGATATCAAGTGCCGGCAACTCGAGCGGCTGGTCTTTAACGGTGGCGGCTACCGCGCGGGCCGGCGTTGCCGCGGGTATGGCGAGATTCTTCATGCGCGCGGTGACTTTGCCCTTGCCCTGCGACCGCCACGTCACTTCACCGACCAGTTCACGGCCAACCAGCGTCGTTTGCCACATCCCCGCCTGCGCGGCGCCGGTGATCGCGAGATCATTAAAGCGGCGACCGAACACGTCCAATGCGCCGAATTTCACGTCCAGTCCGGCGACCGGGATGCGCGCCCCGTCGCCACTGCCCGATTTCAACAACTCGAGCCATTGGTCGAGGTCAAGGTTCTTCAGTCCGCCGGTAATCCAGACGCCTTTGCGCTCAGGCTCAGCCGCCGTCCCGCCCAGGCTAACCGTGCCGCGTTCGATGACGGCCTGGCCGCCTTCCATGCGCCGCTGCAACTGCGCGGACACTACGTTGCCAAGCGCGATGACAATGCGTTCCTGCTGCGCACCCGTGACCTGGCGTTCGAGCCTGAACGGCATGCTGTCGGCCGCGCTCTTCGCCAACGGCGCCGGCAAGTCCGACGCGATGCCCTGCAACGTCGACTCGAATAGGATATCCGCAAGCCGTTTGCGCAAAGTGACGGTCGTTTTCCAGTCAGTCGATCCGCGCATGGCCTGCGCGATGGGCGAAGCGGTTGCCGGCCGGAAATTGTCCATGTTGATGCGCCCGGCAAGGTTGAGGCGCACGCCCCCCTCGCGCTGAGTGCCCCCGTTCAGTGTCGCCGGCCCGCCCAATATCGTCATGGTCGCCGCCGGCACGCGTACCGTCGTTTCGGTGAACTCCATCCGGGCGTTGACCTGCTCGAACGGGAAAAAAACGTCGTTGCTCTCGAGCCGATTGTTGAGAAACTGGTAGGTTCCCGCGACCTTCGTTTCCCTGGCGTTGCTGAGCGGAATGCCGAGCTTCAACGCCAGCTTGCCGCGGCCTTCGGCGCGCAGGCTCTCGGTAAAGCGGTCGGTCGTTTCCAGCAGCGGACTGCGTTCGATAAAGTTCTGGAACTCGCTGGTCGGTCCTTCGGCCTCGCCGCTTACCGTCAGCATGCGCTCAGGGGAAACAAGGTCCGGGATTTCCGCGCGCACGCGCGCGAGCTTCGCGCCCAGAATCGACGCGTCGCGCACGACCACATCCATGCGCCGGCCGCGAAACGTAAGATCGCCTTCGATATTTTCGATTTTCGGCCAGCCGTTGGCGTAATCCAGCACGCCATCGGTGACGCGCGCCGTGACCAGAAACAAGCCACCTTTGCCTTCGGCAAACGGGAAATCACTCAGATTGCCTTTCAAGCGGACCTTCACGTCGTTCGACACGCCGCCCACAAACGCGCTTTCCATCCACTGCCGGCCGCGCTCACCGATGCGCAACGGAATATAGCGCGTGACACTGCGCGCATCGGCCCGCGTCGCGTTACCCGTCAGATCGATCACGCCGCGGCCGTCGGCCGTGGTTTGATACACCCCCGATACGCTGGCGGCGAGGTCCCGGTTGGCGAACGAAATATCGTTTATTCTGATTTCGTATTGTTCTGCGTTGCGCTGCCAGCCGACTTGCGCGGTGAGCGCGTCCAGCGCAAGCTTCTCGCGAAAAACGAGCGGCAGGTCGACCGCCGCGTTTTTCGAGCTGAGAAACACGCTGCCGCCGCGCTCGGTGCCGTCGACGTTCCCGCTGACGCCGGCGAAACCGGGCGTCCGGCCGACCGGGTTCAGACCGAGATTGACGAACTTCGCCTTGACGGCATATTGCTGCGGCTGCGGCCACTGACCGGTCCACTTCAATGCCACGTCGTAGAAACTGCCGTGCGGGGCATAGGCCTCCAGTTCCCGGCGCAGCGCGGGCTCGAAAGGCAGATGATCGGCAAGCGCAATGAGCGGTTCGACATCAAGCGCCGTGGCCTGCAATTCGCCGCGCGCGGGCCGCGCCGCATTGCCATGGTGATAGCGCAGCAGGAGGTCCGTCGGTTGCAGCGTGTGGGAACGGGTGGACATGTCCAGCTTGGCAGTCGACACTTCGTAGCCATCGTCGAGCAGCTTCCAGCCCACGCGCCCTTTGAGCGCGTCGAGATCGAACTCAGGCAAATCCTTGCCCAGACGCGTTCTGACCTTCGACAACTGAACGTCGGCCGTAATTTCGGCCAGTTCGCCATTTTTCAGGCCGAGCCAGGCGCGTACCGCTCCGGTGCCGTGCGGAAAATAAACCGGGAACTGCACCCATGCGCGCCATGCCGCAATATCCGTGTAATCGAGTTGCGCGAACAGCTGTCCGTTCCATTGCGCGAGGTCCGTCACGGTTCTGCCGGTAAAATCGCCGCGCACGTCCAGTGGCGTTGCGAGCATCGCGGGCGGCACCGCGCGCAGGCCGAAGCGGTGATGCCTGCCGTCGTTCTCAAGTCGAAAATCAACGTGTGTCAAGGCCAACTCCGGCGCGCCCCGCATCTCGTCGCGCCAGGTGATGGCCGCATCGCGTATGCTGATTTCCGCCTGCCGCAGCAGCCAGTCCGACAACCCGCCGCCGCCGACAGTCTCGTTCAGTTCGATGCCCGCAATCGAAACGACTCCGCGCGCGTCGCGTTTGACGTCGAGGTCGGGGCGTTTGATTTCTATCGAGTCGAATTGCGGTTCCCAGCGAACCAGCGACCACCACGACAGCGTGCTGTCGACGCGGGCAAGGGATAGCGCCGGCCGCTCCGCCTGGTCGTAGACGACGATGTTGCCGAGCGCGAGCTGGAGGTTAAGCCCGCTCCAATGGCCGCCGAGCGTGCCGATCGTAATGCGGTGCCTGGTCGCCTCGCTCAATTGGCGCGCGATCGGTTCGCGGTAGTTTTCTATGTTCGGCAGCAGCCAGAACCGCACGCCGACGATCACCAGCGCGAACAGGAATGTGCATCCCAGCACGGCCCAGGTTACCGCACGGTAAACCCAGAGCGTGCTGACGTGCAGCCATTTAAAAATGGGAGGAAAAGGCACGGCCGGGGTTATTAGTCATAAAATACGGACAACGCAATGATTCCTCAGCTAATTATAACCCGAACGCAGTGCCTGCACCTAACGTTCCAATGCCGCCCGACGATGACGCGCTGACGCAGCGCGCGATGCGCTTGTCGCGTTTCGCGCGGCGACTGCTCGCGGCCGAGCCGGACCTCCTGCCGCGGACCAGCATAATTGCGCCGTTCAGCGCCGATGAGATGCGCGCGCGGCTGGCTGCCGCGGATGGCGCCACCGATGCCGGCCTGATGCGCGCGCTGCGGGACCTGCGCAAACGCGTAATGCTGCGGGTCATCGCGCGCGACCTGGGCGGTCTGGCGACACTGCATGAAGTCATGGCCACGGTGACGGCGCTTGCCGATATCGCGATTGCAGCCGCAGTGGCGCATCTGGAGCGCCAGTTTGCGCTGGAATACGGCGCGCCGGTCGCGCCTGAAAGCGGTCTCGCGCAGCGCCTGCATGTCGTCGCCATGGGCAAGCTGGGCGGCAGCGAACTGAATGTCTCCTCCGACATCGATCTGGTGTTTGTCTATCCCGAGGACGGCGAGACCCGCGGGCCACGTGGACTGAGCAATCATGAGTTTTTCATCCGCCTCGCGCGCCGGCTGATCGCCATACTCAACGAAATGACGGCCGATGGCCACGTATTTCGCGTCGACATGCGGCTGCGGCCGCTGGGCGCCGACGGGCCGCTCGCCGTCAGCTTCGGCATGCTCGAAAACTATTTCGTCACCCAGGGCCGCGAATGGGAACGCTACGCATGGATCAAGGCACGCGTGGTATGCGGCGACCGCGCGCCCGAACTCGCCGACCTGGTGCGGCCATTTGTGTTTCGCCGCCACCTCGACTACAGCGCTTTCGAATCGATGCGGGGTTTGCATCGCGAAGTGCGGCGCGAGGTCGAGCGGCGCGACATTCTGGACAACATCAAGCTCGGGCCAGGCGGCATCCGGGAAATAGAATTCATCGCGCAGCTCTTTCAGCTTGTGCGCGGCGGGCACGACGCGCTCCTGCGCCAGCCGACCATGCTCACGGTGCTGCCGCTGCTCGCCGCGCGCAATCTGTTGCCCGCCGCGGCAGTCCAGGAACTCACCGATGCGTACGTGTTCCTGCGCAATCTCGAGCACCGGCTGCAGTATCTGGACGACAAGCAAACCCAGACTTTGCCCGCCGGCGGCGAGGACCAGGCGCTGATCGCGGCCGCCATGGCTTATCCCGATTTCGCGGCATTGCGCGGGCAGCTCGATCTGCATCGCAACCACGTCACACGGCAATTCGAAAGCATATTCTCCACGCCGGAGCAGGCTGTACATCCGCTTGCGGTGCTGTGGCACGACACCGGCGGGGACGCGCCGCTGGAGATTCTGCGCAGGCTGGGTTACGCCGATGCGCCGCGCGCGCTCGATCGCATCCGTGCATTGCGCGACAGCAGCCGCGTGCGTCAGATGCCGCAGGCAAGCCAGGCGCGCATGGAACAGCTCGCGCCGCTCGTCATCGAAACGGTGGCCGGACTGCCCGCTCCGAACGCCACGCTGGAACGCATGCTGACGCTGCTCGAAAGCATCAGCCGGCGCGAAGCGTATCTCGCGCTGCTGCTCCAGTATCCGCAAACCGTGGAGCGCGCCGCGCACCTCGCCAGCGCCAGTCCGTGGGCCGCGGCGTATCTGGCGCGCTATCCCATCCTGCTCGATGAATTGCTGGACGCGCGCACGCTGCACGCCGCGCCGGTCTGGTCACAGCTTGAGGCGCAGCTGCGCGACCGGCTTGACGCGGCAGCGGACGACAGCGAGCGCCAGATGGACGTGCTGCGTCATTTCAGGCACGCCCAGACGCTGCATTTGCTCGCGCAGGACCTGGCGGGCGAATTGCCGCTTGAAAAACTTTCCGACCACCTGAGCGATCTGGCCGATCTGATACTGTCCGAAGTGTTGCGCATAACCTGGCGCGGCCTGCGCACCCGTCATTGCGAAGTACCGCGCTTCGCGATCGTTGCTTACGGCAAGCTCGGCGGCAAGGAACTGGGCTACGCTTCCGACCTCGACCTCATTTTTCTGGTCGATGACGCGCGGCCCGAGGCGGCGCAAAACTACGCGCGGCTCGCCCAGCGCATCAACAACTGGCTGACGACCATGACGCCGGCGGGCGTGCTGTACGAAACGGATCTGCGCCTGCGCCCTGACGGCGTGAGCGGGCTGCTGGTCAGCACTCTCGACGGATTCGCCGCCTATCAGCGCACGCACGCCTGGGTGTGGGAGCACCAGGCGCTGACGCGTGCGCGTTACGTTGCCGGCGACGCCGCCATCGGACGCGGGTTCGACGAAATTCGCATTGAAATGCTGCGCCGTCCGCGCGAACTCCCCCCGCTGCGGCACGAGATCGTCACCATGCGCGCCAAGATGCTCGCCGCGCATCCCAACACCAGCGGACGTTTCGACATCAAACACGACCGCGGCGGTTTGATCGACGTCGAATTCATCGTGCAGTACCTGGTGCTGGGATATGCCCACCGCCATGCCGAACTCACCGGCAACATCGGCAACCTTGCGCTGCTCAAGCTCGCCGCGCGGCTGGAATTGATTGCGCACGACGACGCGCTCGCCGTGCACGATGCCTACCGGGAATTGCGCAGGCTGCAGCACGCGCTGCGCCTGCAAGGCGACAAGTACGCGCGCGCCGAAGCCGGCGCGCTGGCGCGGGAGAGCACGGCCGTGAAAAAACTGTGGTCCCGCGTGCTGGCGACGCCGCGCCCGGCGGACTGATCCTGCCTCGTTACGCCACCTCCTCGCGAACGGCGGAGGTCTGCGCCAGCTTGGCAATCAGGCGATACGCAGTGATCTTGCGCTGGCCCTTGACGGTGAGCGGCTCCGGGCCCTCGAACTGGTACATCCCGTGCAAGCGGCGGTACGTCGTGGCATCGACCAGTATGCCGCCCGAAGTTGCCTCGGTCGACAGCCGGCTCGCGATGTTGACGGTATTGCCCCACAGATCGTAAATGAATTTTTTGACGCCGATCACGCCGGCAACCACGGGACCGCTGCCGATGCCGATGTGGATGCCCAGCGGCTGCCCGGCGCGCGTCTCGCGCGCGCTGATCCCATCGCGCACTTCCAGCGCCCAGTCGACAATGGCTTCGGTGTATTTCGAATCGCGGTCGTGCAGTCCCCCGGCGACCATGTAGGCATCGCCGATCGTCTTGATCTTCTCCAGCGCGTATTTCTCGGCGAGCCCGTCGAACCACGAAAAAACATCATTCAGCATCCCCACCATGTCGCGCGGCGGCATTTCCTCGGCGAGGCTGGTGAAGTCGGTCAGATCGGCAAACATGACGGTGCAATCGGCCAGCCCGTCGGCAATAATGCTGGGATCGCGCTTCAGGCGCTCGGCGATATGGCCCGGCAGCACGTTGAGCAACAATCGTTCCGAGCGCTGCTGCTCGAACTGCAGTAACCCGTGCTCGCGGTCCAGCGCGTGCTTGAGCCGGTCCTTCTCGCGCACGAAGAAAACCACCAGCAGATAGACTATCGTCGACATCGCGGTAAAGTTGAGCACGAAGAATACCGCGATCGTCTGCAACGGCAGTACGGTATTCTTCTCCGTTCCGTACGCAAGATAGTAATCGAAGAAACCCGAAATCGCGGTCATGACGATGTAAGCGAAGAACCACGGCACGGACTCCCTGGGCCCCTGAAAGATCATCACGCCGATCGGCGCGAGCAGCGCCCACAGCATGACGCCTGACGACGTCACGTAGCTGCCGATCGACCACTGCATGATGAACGGCACGAAAAGATAGAGGCTGGTCTGCGCGAACCGGAAAAATTCAAAATTGAGGTTCCACACGTAAATTCCCAGCGTCATCGCCGATACGCCGAGATAGACCAGCGGCACCGTCGCCGAGTATTTGATCCCCATGGCGTGGTAAATGACCAGCCACAGCATGGCGGCGAACCCCATCAAGCCGCACGCAAAAATCAGCAGCGTCTTGTGCAGTCTCTGCTCGTCGGTATCGTGCGGCGTAATAACGCGGCTGCTCACTCGGTCGAGCAGCCGGGTAAAGGGATCTGCCATTCCTGACTTACTCCGTATCCTGATGGAATTTCCGCGGGTTATTCCCGCAAGGCTGCGGGCACGCGGCGCCACGCGCGCATGGCGTGATATTCACACCAATCAATTTGGTGGTCAAGAAAACTCGCCACCCGCACTGGTTTTCTGCCGCGCCACGGCGAACCGCACCGCCGCGCACCTACGCGCGCCGCACAGGGCAGCGAACGATGAAATACGCTAGAATTCCACTTTTAAGCGGAGCAAATAACCCATGTCGATGGCTGACCGTGACGGGCATATCTGGTATGACGGCAGACTCGTGCCCTGGCGCGACGCAAATACGCACGTCCTGACGCACTCGCTGCATTATGGACTCGCCGTATTTGAAGGCTTGCGCGCCTATAGCACGGCGCGCGGCACCGCGATATTCCGGTTGCGGGAACATACCGAGCGCCTGTTCAACTCGGCGCATATTTACATGATGAAAATTCCCTACGACCGTGAAACCCTCATGGCGGCGCACAAGGAAGTCGTGCGCGCCAACCAGCTTGAGTCGTGCTATATCCGGCCGATTGCATTCTACGGCTCGGAGAAAATGGGTGTATCGCCCAAAGGCGCAACCGTGCATGTGGCCATCGCGGCCTGGCCATGGGGCGCGTACCTCGGGCCGGAAGCGCTCGAAAAAGGCATCCGCGTCAAGACTTCGTCATTCGCGCGGCATCACGTCAACGTCTCGATGTGCCGCGCCAAGTACTCGGGCACCTATGCGAATTCGATCCTCGCCAACCTCGAGGCCACCGAACACGGATACGACGAAGGACTGCTGCTCGACGTCGACGGTTTCGTCGCCGAAGGCTCGGGAGAGAACCTGTTCATCGTCAGAGGCGGAAAAATCTACGAACCGGAACTCACCAGCGCGCTGATGGGTATCACGCGCCAGTCGATCATCACACTCGCCGAGGAAATGGGCTACAGCGTCGCCGCCGGCCGCCTCACGCGGGACGATCTGTACATTGCCGATGAAGCGTTCTTCACCGGCACGGCAGCCGAGGTGACGCCTATTCGCGAAGTCGACGGGCGCACGATCGGCGCCGGCAAGACCGGCCCCGTCACCGCCAGGCTGCAGCAAGCGTTCTTCGACGTTGTCAACGGCAAAAACGACCGCTACCGCGACTGGCTTGCGCCCGTCGCCGAGTGATCCGCCATGGCCCAGACCGAGAACAAGCAGCGGCACATTGAAGTCACGGCAGCCGACCTGCCATTGCACTGCCCGACGCCCGGCATGTTGTTGTGGAATGCGCACCCGCGCGTTTACCTGCCGATCGAGAAAACCGGCGCGGCGCTGTGCCCGTACTGCGGCACCGAATATACGCTCAGTGGCGGCGCCAAAGCGGGCCATTAAGCCGCCCAGGGATGAAGGATGGGGGATATGAAGGATGAAAGGGCGCGCAACGCGCCCCGGCTCTCCCCTTCCGCCTCCCGCCTTCATCCGTCATCCTTATGACGAGGATACTCGTCATCGCCCCCGCCTGGGTTGGCGATGCGGTGCTTGCGCAGCCTCTGTTCAGGCGCCTGCATGAGCGCTTTGCGGATCTCACGCTCGACGTACTGGCGCCTGCCTGGACACACGCGCTGTTCGCGCGCATGCCGGAAATCCATGCGGCGATTACGAGCCCGTTTGTTCACGGTGCGCTCGCGCTCAAACGCCGTTACATGCTGGCGCGCGAACTCGCGGCGCAACGCTACGCTCAGGCCATCGTCCTGCCGAATTCGTTTAAATCCGCGCTGGTCCCGTTGCTCGCGGGTATTCCGCTGCGCACGGGCTACTTGGGCGAGGCGCGCTGGGGATTGCTCAACGATGCGCGACATCTTGATAAGCGCGCACTGCCGCTGATGGTCGAGCGCTTTGCGGCGCTTGCCGAAGCGCGCGACCACGATTTGCGGCGCCCGCTTGCCGCGCCACGGCTCGAGGTCAGTACTGCGCAACGTGCCGCCACGCTTGCCAGGCTAGGGCTCACGCCGACCCGCCCGGTCGCCGTGTTGTGCCCCGGCGCGGAATACGGCCCCGCCAAACGCTGGCCGGCGAAGTATTTCGCGGAACTCGCGCGCAGACTCGCAGATGCCGGTTACGACGTGTGGCTCGCAGGCTCAGGCAAGGACGCCGCGATCGGTGATGAAATCGCGCAATCGGGCGGGCGCATGTGCATCAATCTCTGCGGCAAAACGACGCTTGCCGAGGCCATCGATCTCATGTCGTGCGCGGCACTCGTGGTCAGCAACGATTCGGGCCTGATGCATATCGCAGCCGCGCTCGACAAACCGCTCATTGCACTGTTCGGGTCGAGCAGCCCGGCGTTCACGCCCCCCTCAAGTCCGCACGCAACTGTCGTCAGGCTCGATCTGCCGTGCAGTCCGTGTTTTGAACGCGAGTGCCCGCTCGGCCATTTCAATTGCATGCGGCAGCTGGTGCCCGATGAGGTCTGGGGACGCATCGATTTTGCCAAACTCAAGCGGCCATGAAACGCGCGCTGTTTCCCACGCCGCAGGACGCCGAGGCGGCTTTTTACGAGGCCTTCGAAAAAGGCGACCTCGACGCCATGATGGGTGTGTGGGCTGACGATGATGACATCGTGTGCGTGCACCCCGGGGGGCCGCGGCTGGCAGGCGCCGAACAGGTGCGCGAAGCGTGGCGCCAGATATTCGCCGGCGGCCAGACTTTGCGCTTCCGGCTGCACCAGCAGCAGGCGCTCAACGGCATGACGCTGGTCGTGCACAGCGTCTATGAGCAGATTACCGTGGCCAGCGAAGCGCGCGCGCGCCAGCCCGTGATCGCGACCAATATCTACATGCGCACCGAAAACGGCTGGCGCATGGTGGTGCATCACGCGTCTGCAGCGCCGGCGGCGCCGGCGCCCGAAGCCAAACGCGCGCCGAAGACGCTGCATTAGGTCGCGGCTGACGGTATAATAACGAAAAAAAACGCCGCTGCGACCTGCGCTTTACACCCGATGAATTATCGCGACGCCAATGCCGCGATACACGGGCCGCGCGCTGTGCGTGGCGGGGAATTACCGCAATTTCAAACCGGGGAACGCGATGAACAGCAATGATTTTGGCAATCCAGACGTGATCGTGATCGGCGCCGGCAATGCCGCGTGTTGCGCGGCGCTGGCGGCGCGCGAAAGCGGCGCGCAAGTGATCATGCTCGAGGCAGCACCCATCGACGACTGCGGCGGCAACAGCCGTTACACCGCGGGCGCTGTGCGCATTGTTTTCAACGGCGTTGACGACCTCGACCAGCTCTACGACCTGACCGACGATGAGAAGAAGAATTCGGACTTCGGCACCTACACCGAGGACCAGTACTTCGACGACATGGGGCGCATCACCAACTTTCGCACCGACCCCGATTTGTGCGAAATTCTGGTGAAAAAAAGCTTTGAAACGATGGTCTGGATGCGCAAGAAAGGCGTGAAATTTCAGCCTCCCTACGGGCGCCAGGCGTTCAAGGTCGATGGCCGGTTTAAATTCTGGGGCGGTCTCGCGGTCGAAACCTGGGGCGGCGGGCCGGGACTCATCGAACTCGAGCACAAAGCCTGCGCGCGCGAAGGCATCCCGATACATTACGAGACCCCGGCAATCGGATTGATCACCGACGACGACGGCGTCAAGGGCGTGCGCGCGCGCAGCCGCGGCCGCACGGTCGACATCCGGGCCAGGGCGGTGGTGCTCGCGTGCGGCGGCTTCGAGTCGAACGCCGAAATGCGCGCGCGCTACCTTGGCCCCAACTGGGATCTCGCCAAAGTGCGGGGCACGCGCTACAACACCGGCGTTGGCATCACCGCCGCCATCGCAGCGGGCGCAATACCGCACGGACACTGGTCCGGCTGCCACGCGGTGGGCTGGGATCAGAACGCGCCGCCGTTCGGCGATCTCGCAGTCGGCGACAACTTCCAGAAACACAGTTACCCGCTGGGCATCATGGTCAATGCCACTGGCGAACGCTTCGTCGATGAAGGCGCCGATTTCCGTAATTACACCTACGCCAAGTATGGCAAGGTGATCATGGAGCAGCCCAACATGTTCGCATGGCAGATTTTCGATAAGAAGGTGCTGCACATGCTGCGCGACGAATACCGCATCAAGCAAATGACCAAGGTGTCTGCCAACACGCTGGAGGACCTCGTTACCAAGCTCGAAGGTGTGGATGCCAGGCGCTGCCTGGAGACGCTGAAGGCGTACAACAAGGCAGTGCAAACCGACGTCCCTTTCAATCCGGCGATCAAGGACGGCCGCGGCACGGCTGGTCTGGCGGTGCCCAAGACCAACTGGGCCAACGTGCTCGACACGCCGCCGTTTGAAGCCTACGCAATCACGTGTGGCGTCACGTTCACCTTCGGCGGCGTCAAGATCGACCCCGCCAACGGCCAGGTCGAAGACACCGCCGGCAAGCCGATGCCCGGCCTGTTTGCCGCCGGCGAACTCGTCGGCGGGCTGTTCTATCACAACTATGCGGGCGGCTCCGGTCTCGTTTCGGGCTCCGTATTCGGCCGACTGGCAGGCAACGGCGCGGGCGCAGCTGTGAAGCAGTAATGACTTGCACGCGGCGCGGCGCGGCCACGCCGGCGCGTTACCGTCCGCGTCTAGGCAAGCCCTGGCAAGCCTGTTAGGCTTGCGCCATTGATCTGGAGGAGACCCCCATCATGACCGTCACGCAACTCAAGAAAACCAGTCAGCCGGTGCGCGAGCAAGTCAGCCCCGAGGAGTGGGAAACGCGCGTCAACCTCGCCGCCTGCTATCGGCTGATGCACGAGTACGGCATGACCGAAATGATCGCCAATCACATTTCAGCGCGCGTACCGGGTACCCATGATCAGTTCCTGATCAATGCCTACGGCATGCTGTACGAGGAAATGACGGCCTCGAGCATGATCAAAATCGACGTCGACGGCAATGTTCTGTTCAATGCGACCGACTTCGACGTCAACCAGGCGGGTTACGTGATCCACAGCGCGGTGCACGCCGCGCGCCATGATGTCGATTGCGTGATTCATACGCACACGCTCGCCGGCATGGCGGTATCCGCGATGAAAACCGGGCTGTTGCCGATTGCGCAGACTTCGATGCGATTCGGCGACATCGCCTATCACGACTACGAGGGCCCCGCGCTCAATCTGGACGAACGCGCCCGCCTGGTCGAGGATCTGGGCGACCGCGAGGCCATGATTTTGCGCAATCACGGACTCCTGACTGTCGGTCAGTCCATTCCCGAATGCTTCAACAACATGTTCCGGCTCGAACGCGCGTGCCAGCTGCAGGTGACGACGTTGTCGTGCAATACCGAAATCCGCCTGCCGCCCGCCGAAGTCGTGAAAGAAACCCATGACGGCTTCAAACCGGGCGTGCGCCGGCGCTGGGGACTGATCGAATGGCCGTCGCTGCTGCGCAAGCTCGACAAAATCGATCCCGCGTACCGCGACTGATATTTTCGGCCCCGGGAACCAGGCGGCACACGAAGCGGGCCCCGTAACGGGTCCGCTTTTTTGTTGCAGCAATACGCTGGCGCCATCGCCGTTGAGCGCAATCAGCCGCGCGCCGACCAATTGTCGAACGCCTGTCACCTGTTGAAACCGGCCTTGACATCATCCTATCGCGCACCTGCGTGGCTGCCCGGCGGGCATCTGCAAACGCTGTATGCGCCATTGTTCGCCCCGCGCCCGCGCATCGCGTACCGCCGTGAACGCTGGGATACGCCCGATGGCGACTTTATCGATCTCGACTGGATGGACGAGGCTCGAGGATCGAGGATCGAGGATCGAGGAACGGCCAATTCCAGGCCGCTCGTGGCGTTATTTCACGGTCTGGAAGGCAGTTCCAGCAGCCATTATGCGGCGACCCTCATGGCGGCCGTGCGCGAAGCAGGCTGGCAGGGTGTCGTCGTGCACTTTCGCGGATGCAGCGGCGAGATGAACCGGCTGCCGCGTGCCTATCATTCGGGCGACAGCGCCGAAATCAACTGGATATTGCGCCGGTTGAAGCAGCAGCAACCGTCTGCCCGTTTGTGCGCGGCCGGCGTCTCGCTCGGCGGCAATGCGTTGCTGAAATGGCTCGGTGAGCAGCGCGAAGAAGCACGCACGGTAGTCGCGGGCGCGGCGGCCGTCTCCGCGCCGGTCGACCTGATGGCGGCAGGCGACGCCCTCGGCAGCGGCATCAATATGATTTACACGCGCAACTTTCTCGCCACCATGCGCAAAAAGACGCTTGCCAAGCTGGCGATTTTCCCCGACCTGTGCAGCCGCGACCATCTGCTGGCGTCCCGCACGCTGCGCGATTTCGATAATGGCGTTACCGCGCCGCTGCACGGTTTTCGCGATACGGATGACTACTGGACGCGTGCAAGTGCAAAGCCCCTGCTCAGGCACATTGCCGTGCCGACTCTCATGATCAATGCGCGCAACGACCCGTTCATGCCCGCGCACGCACTGCCGCTGGCACATGAAATCTCCAACGCAGTGACGCCTGATTTCCCCGCCACCGGCGGCCACGCCGGCTTCGTAACCGGAGCGTTTCCGGGACGGCTCGACTGGCTGCCACTGCGCGTGATGAATTTTTTCCGCGGGACGGTCGCCGTGACATGCGATAATTTCGCGGCCCCTGATTACCGGTCGTCCCCATGAACTCACTACCGCGCGATATTTTCAAGGCCTACGACATCCGCGGCATCGTCGGCAGGACGCTCACGCCGGCGATCGTCGAAACCATCGGCCGCGCGATTGGCAGCGAATTGCTTGAGCGCGGCCGGCGCGACATTGTGACCGGCCGCGACGGCCGCCTGTCCGGACCGGAACTTTCCGCCGCACTCGCCCGCGGACTGCGCGCCGCGGGCGTAAACGTCATCGACGTTGGCGAGGTCGCCACGCCTATGCTGTACTTTGCGGCGCATCACTTCGAGACCCAGTCGGGGGTGATGCTCACCGGATCGCACAATCCGCCCGATTACAACGGGCTCAAGATCGTGCTCGACGGCGAAACGCTGGCCGGGGAAACCATCCAGGGGTTGCGTACACGCGCCGACAATGGCGCATTCGCGAGCGGCGCCGGCAGCTACCGCCAGGAAGACATCGCGGAGCAGTATCTCGCCCGCATCATCAGCGACGTCAAACTCGCGCGGCCGATGAAAGTCGCGATCGATTGCGGCAATGGCGTCGCCGGTGCGACCGCGCCCGCGCTGTACCGCCGGCTCGGCTGCGAAGTGACCGAATTATTCTGCGCGGTTGACGGCAATTTCCCGAACCACCATCCCGATCCTTCAGTGCCGGAAAATCTCACGGACCTGATCGCCGCGCTCGCCAGCACGGACGCCGAGATAGGCCTCGCCTTTGACGGCGACGGGGACCGCCTCGGCGTGGTCACCAAGCGTGGCGAAATAATTTTCCCTGACCGCCAGCTGATGCTGTATGCCGCGGACGTGCTCTCGCGCGTGCCCGGCGCGCCGATAATCTTCGACGTCAAATCGACGCGCAATCTCTTTGGCTGGATCACGCGCCACGGCGGCAAGCCGGTGCTATGGAAAACCGGCCACTCGCTGATCAAGCGCAAAATGAAGGAACTGGATGCGCCGCTCGCCGGCGAAATGAGCGGACACGTATTCTTCAAGGAACGCTGGTACGGATTCGACGACGGCTTGTATGCCGGCGCGCGGCTCCTGGAAATCCTCAGTCGCGAGCGCGATCTCGACGCGACGCTGGCCGCGCTGCCCGACGCGGTCAGCACGCCGGAACTGCATATCAAATTGAATGAGGGCGAGAACTACGTGTTAATCGAAACGCTGCGCAATACCGCCCGCTTCGACCATCCGCGCGAAGTGATCACGATCGACGGGCTGCGCGTCGAATACGCCGACGGCTTCGGACTTGCGCGCGCCTCGAATACGACACCGGTGCTCGTGCTGCGCTTCGAAGCCGACAACGATGCCGCGCTTAAACGCATCCAGGCGGATTTCCGGCGCGTGCTGCTCGCCGCCAAGCCGGACGCCGTGCTGCCATTCTAGAGGCGCTGAATGACACCCGAACGCTGCCAGTCGCCGGCGAAGCGGAGGCAATTCGTCGCGCATGGGCATTTTCGATCGGACCAGCGCGCACAAGCGCCGGAGCGGTGCCGGACGTCAATGCAGCTTCGGCTTCTTTAGAAAGTCATTGCGGTCGGCCGACTTGACCGTGACGGGAAACACCTCGCCGGCGCGTGCGAGGGTGAGTGGCACATCAATCCCGGCTGCGCCGCTTCGCCACACGGCCCGGAAAAATTCTGCCAGCCCATGCACGCGCAGCGTGCCGACACCCAGCACCCTGTCGCCCACCTGAACGCCGGCGCGTTCGGCCGGACCGCCCGGCGAGAGTCTGCCGACCACCAATTGGCCTTCCGGATCCTGCGTGTACATACCCAGCCACGGACGCGGCGGGCGCGGGCTGAGGCCGGTTTGCAGCATGCCGTCGAGAATGGGGTCAAGCAGGTCGATAGGCACGAACATGTTGACGTGGATAGCTTCTCCTTTCACCTCTTGTTGCACCAGCAGCGAACCGATGCCGATCAGGTCACCTTGCGCATCGAGCAGCGCGGCGCCGCCCCACTGCGGATGTGCCGGTGCGGTAAAGAGCGCTTCGTCGAGCACGTATTCCCAGTAACCGGCAAATTCACCTTTCCCGATCAACCGTGTCTTGAGCGCGTGGGCACAACCGCCGTGGCCGATGACAAATGCCGAGTCGCCGACCTTCGTGTCGGACGCGAGACCGCGCCCGAGGTGCGGCGCATCCAGTTTTCCCAGGGGTTGAATCAGGGCGAATCCGGTGGCCTGGTCAATCGCAAGCGGGTAACCGGCCACAACGGCGCCGCGATTGGTGGTCAGCCAGATTTGCGACGCCTCGGTAATGAGATAGCCGATGGTGAGAACGAGGCCGTCCTCGCGTATCACAACGCCATAACCGCCACGCTCGGTGCCGAGGGTGGCGGCGGTAAATCCGTCGTCCGGAATTTCCGCACGCACCAGTACCGCCGCATCGAGCGCGCGCGCGAGGTCAAACTGGGTTTCGCCGGCCTTCGGTTGCAGCGACTCCGGGAAGGCCCATTGTTGGGGTTCGGACATGCGGCAATTTTGACA